>JACROW010000088.1 GCA_016214245.1 Candidatus Omnitrophota bacterium
AACACGTACGAAACGGGATATAATGAGCGGACACGCGCATACACTCCCTGGCCAATTCAAGCGGTACGCCATCCATTTCAAAGAGCACCTTTCCTTTTTTTACCACTGAAACCCAATGATCAGGCGCCCCTTTTCCCTTGCCCATCCTCGTCTCCGCCGGTTTCTTCGTTATCGGTTTGTCTGGAAAGGCCCTTATCCAGACCTTCCCGCCTCCTTTAAGATGCCTCATCAAAGTAACCCTTGCGGCCTCTATCTGCCGGTCGGTAAACCAGGCATTCTCAAGCGCCTTCAGCCCGAATTCGCCAAAGGCTAACTTTGCGCACTTAAATGAGGTCCCAAGCCGCCTTCCGCGTTGAGCCTTTCGGAATTTAACCCTTTTCGGCATCAATCCCATATTCTCATCCTGCAGTAACTATTTTTTCTCTTCCGCCTTTTCAGCTTCTTCCGGAGACTTGTCCAATATTTTATCCCCGCGATAGATCCATACCTTGACACCGATGAGGCCGTAGGTGGTCAGCGCTTCGGCGAATCCATAATCTATGTCAGCCCGCAGAGTCTGCGACGGTATCTTACCCACTCGATAGCTCTCTCTTCTGGCGATCTCTGCGCCGCCAAGCCTGCCTCCGCATATGATCTTCACGCCCTGGGCGCCGGCGTCTAAAGAGTTCTGGACTGCCTTTTTCATGGCGCGCCTGAAAGGGATGCGTTTCTCCATCTGAAACGCTACATTCTCTGCGACGAGCTGGGCCTCGAGGTTGGCATTTTTTATCTCCTTTATATCTATCGTTACCTCTTTCCCCGTGATCGATTGGAGTTCACCTTTAAGCTTCTCTATCTCTGTGCCGCGCCTGCCTATGATTATGCCAGGCCGCGCGCTATAGATGTAGACCCTGATCTTACTGCTTGAGCGCTCTATCTCTATTTTGGAAACCGCAGCGGACATCAAGGCCTTCTTGATATATTTCCTTATCTTTATATCCTCCAGCAACATCCTGGCGAAATCATGTTTTTTTGAAAACCAGCGGGATTTCCAATCGTAAATGTATCCTAACCTCAAACCATATGGATGTGCCTTTTGACCCATCTATTTCCTCTTATCTTTTACTTTAGTTGCTTTAGGGGCCTGCGCCGCTAACTTCTCTTTAATCTCGTCCAGCTCCACCGTCACATGGCTCGTGCGTTTTCTGATCATGGTCGCCCGGCCCATTGAAGCCGCCCTGTATCGCTTTAACATGGGCCCGCAATTCGCGGTTATCCTTGAGATATACAGGTTCGACGGCTCAAGGCCCTGTATGCGCTTGGCATTAGCGATAGCTGATTTCAACAGTTCGATCGCGTATTGCGAGGCCTTCTTGTTAACGTTCATCAAAACCGCTATCGCTTCCTCGGCCGGCCTGCCTTTAACCAGCGGTATGATCTGCCTGAACTTCCGCGGTGTTATGCGGATATATCGTACTGTGGCCTTCGATATCATTTTATTTTAAGTTAACTCCCTCGAGACCTCTGTTGCTGCGCCGTGTTTTCGGAATGTCCTGGTCGGCGAAAATTCGCCGAGTTTATGGCCCACCATATTTTCAGTTATATATATAGGTAAGAACTTTCTACCGTTATAAATAGACAGAGTGAGCCCAACGAACTCCGGCGTTATGGTGGATCTCCTCGACCATGTTTTTATGGGCTTTCTGTCACCGGCTTTTATCGCCTTCTGGACCTTGATCAAAAGCTTTTCATCTATGAACGGACCTTTTTTGGTTGACCTCGACATCCTTCCTCCGATTAACGCCTTCGTTTAACGATATATCTGTCTGAGTGCTTCCTCTTCCGGGTCTTCAAACCTTTGGCGTATTGGCCCCATGGCGACCTCGGCAAACCTCCGCTGGCCTTGCCTTCTCCGCCGCCCATAGGGTGGTCATGCGGATTCTTCGCAACCCCCCTCGAATACGGCCTTAAGCCCATCCACCTCGATCTGCCAGCCTTGCCGATAGATATCGTCTCGTGCTCTATGTTTCCAATCTGGCCTATGGTGGCGAAACAATCTAAAGAGATGAGCCTGATCTCGCCGCTCGGAAGTTTGATCTGTGCATAACCGCCTTCTTTCGCCATGATGATGCAGGCATCGCCTGCAGACCTGCCTATCTTGCCGCCGGAACCCCTGGTGAACTCCACATTATGTATAGGTATGCCCGGCGGTATATTTTCGAGGGGCATCGAGTTCCCTACCTTGATCTCAGCTTGCCTACTCGTCACCACTTCGTCGTTAACGTTCAATCCGGACGGCGCAAGTATATACCTTCTTTCTCCGTCTTTATATTCCAATAACGCCAGCCTTGCGGATCTATTAGGGTCATATTCTATGGCTATGACCTTTGCGGGCATATCCGGTTTGTCGCGCTTAAAATCTATTATCCTGATCATCCTTTTATGGCCGCCGCCGCGATGTCTTGAGGTTATCCTGCCGTAAGAGTTTCTCCCACCGGACTTTCTTAACGGCAGAAGAAGCCTCTTCTCCGGCCTGTCCTTGGTTATCTCTTCAAAATTCGAAAGGGCCGTCCATCGTAGCGAATCCGTTGTCGGTTTATACTTTTTTATTCCCATATCTAACCTTACGTAACATCTATCTTGCTTCCTTCCTTCAATGTAACGATCGCCTCTTTCCATTCGGATGTCTTTCCCACTGCATACCTCACCCGTTTGGGCTTGCCCGGCCTTATCAGGGTATTTACACTCTCAACCCTGACCTTGTAGATATCCTCGATCGCTTCCTTTATCGCTATCTTGTTCGCCCCTACATCAACCCGGAACAGATATTTATTCATCGGCAGGATCTTGGATCCCTTTTCGGTCCTTAAGCATCCCTTCACTACATCGTACGGATTGGCCATCTTATTCTTTAAACCTTTCGGGCAATTTCTCCAGCGCGGCCTTCGTCATCACCACATTGTCGTGGGCCAAGACATCCATCGTGTTGAAATCTTTATAATTCCTCACAAGGGTTTCCTGTAAATTTCTGGATGCTCTTCTTATCTTCCCGTCAATCTCATCCAGTATGAAGAGGCTGTTTCCCTTTAATTTCAGCGCATCCATAATACTTTTGAACTTTTTCGTCTTCGGCTCATCGATAGCGATCGCATCTATGCCCAGCAATCTCTCCTCAATGAGTTTTGAGTTGAGGCTTGACAGTAACGCCAGGCGTTTAATCTTTTTGGGAAGATCATAATGAAAATCTCTTGGATGTGGCCCGAAGACCTTACCGCCGCCCCTCCAAAGAGGAGACCTCGTGGAACCCGCCCTCGCCCTTCCGGTCCCTTTCTGGCGCCAGGGCTTCTTGCCGCCTCCCGATACATCGCTTCGTGTCTTGGTCGATGCTGTGCCGCGCCTTTGATTGGCATTGTACATAAGCGTGACTTGGTATAAGACCTTCTTATCCACCTCGCCTGTAAAGAGGTCCTTGTTCAATTCGTATCTTTCAACCTCTTTACCTTTGGCGTTGAATATGGGTATCGATGCGGCCTTTGGCTTTTTGTCTTTGGTCTTTGGACTCATGTTACCTTTTCGCTTGAGGCTGCGCGGCGCCGGGAGCTTTTTGTCCTTTTTTAGGCGTCACTGCCTTAACTGCTTTATGCTTCACGTAGCCCTTCGGCCTCTTCCTCGCCTCTTTTATTATCAAGAAGGTATTTTTATGGCCTGGCACCGGTCCTTTGACTACAATGATACTATTATCTTTGTCGACCTTCAGAACTTCTAAACTCTGAATTGTAACATTATCGGTTCCCATATGGCCTGGCAGGTGGTGCCCTTTAGTTACCCTCCCCAACCTTGCGCCGGACTGGATTGAACCCGGAGCCCTGTGGAACATGGAGCCGTGACCTTGGTCGCCGCCAGCCCAACCCCATCTTTTAACCCCTCCCTGGAACCCTTTACCTATCGATATGCCGCTAACATCCACAAAATCGCCTTTAGCGAAGAGGTCCGCTTCTAACTTCTGCCCCGGTTTGTAAGCTGCGGTATCGTTCACCCTGATCTCTTTCACAAAGCGCATCGGTTTAACTCCTGATTTCTTAAACCTTGCGCCATCAACATGCTTCACCCGCTTCTCTTTACTCTCACAAAAACCAAGCTGTATGGCATTATATCCATCTATATCTTTAGTCTTTACCTGCGTGACATAACATGGTCCTGCCTCGATCAGAGTTACGGCCGCGAATGCTCCCTCTTCGTCAAATATGTGCGTCATGCCGATCTTTTTACCCAATAATCCTACCAATCCTACCATATCATTTTATCTCCACATATACGCCAACAGGCAGGTCCAGCTTCTTCAGCGCGTCTATCGTCTTGGAGGTCGGATTTATGATATCGAGAACGCGTTTATGCGTCTTTATCTGAAACTGCTCACGCGATTTCTTATCAACGTGAGGAGATCTCAAGACCGTAAATACTTCCCGCCTTGTAGGCAGTGGTATCGGTCCCGCCACTGCGGCGCCTGTGCGCTTTGCGGTCTCCACTATCTCCTCGGCGGACAGATCTAACAGCCGATGGTCATAGGCCAGTAACTTTATCCTTATCTTTTGTTGCTGCGGTTGTGCCATCTTATTTACTCTATCACCTCGGTTACGACGCCTGCGCCTACAGTGTGGCCGCCTTCGCGTATCGCGAACCTGAGCTCCTTCTCC
>JACROW010000089.1 GCA_016214245.1 Candidatus Omnitrophota bacterium
ATCGGCGTCTATGGCTAATGCCACGTCCAACCTGTCATTAATAATAAGCGGAACGCCGTATTTTTTCGTAATCTTCTTTAAAACTCTTGCGGTCTTTATAATCTCGAATGTGGAAGAACTTTTGTCGCGCAGCTCGACCATATCCGCTCCCGCAGAGACTGCAGCCTCCGCTATTTTGAATATCTTATCGCCCTTGACAGAATCACGGTCTACGATCACGTAAAGACGAGACTTTTTTATTAAATCTTTTTTCGACATCATATACTCTATATCTTAAGGCCGCGAATTTAGCCGGGGCCTTAGCGCCTGCCAATTTGGTAAATTCCTCTAGCACCCTTATGGATTCTTTAACCCGTTCTATATTTGCGTAAAATATATCTATCGAATCTAGCCTCTTCATTTCGCTTTTAAATCTGGATCGCCTCCCGACATCCGTTTCAACATCGCGAGACTCATATAATATCCGCGAATCTATGGGAGGCTCTCTCATTATGGCCGATAAAGCGTGTCTTATGGCTTTCAGCTCTTTGGTCAGTTTAGGAGAATTCAATATAAACCGTGCGACGTCCTCGCAAACCCGTAAGCCCTCTCTCGACCTGTTAAAGTTTGCGTCTATTATGCGAAATATCGCTCTTTTCATGATCGGGCCAGCTTCTTTAGTATGGAAGTAGTGGAATATCCTTTAACAAATGGCACCCGCACGACTCTCCCGCCGTAGGATTTAACTATATCGCTGCCGACGATATCGTCTCTCTTCCAATCGCCGCCCTTGACCAGTACATCCGGTTTCAACCTGCGTACCAAGGCCTCCGGCGTCGGCTCATTAAATACAGTGACATAATCCACAAGATAGAGTGATGCCAATACCCGCGCCCTGTCTCTTTCATTATTTACAGGACGGGAGCTGCCCTTGATCGATTTTACGGAGGAGTCGCTATTTAAACCAACGACAAGGATATCGCCCAATCTTTTTGCCTTGCTTAAAATTGCAATGTGGCCGGAATGGATGATGTCAAAACAGCCATTGGTGAAGACAACCCTTTTACCTTTTGATTTTAGTTCCTTTAGGATTTTTGACAAGCCGGCAGGGCTTTTTATCTTGAAATTCATTTATGCAATATTGGCCTCCTCTACCAATTCGCAGATTATATGGCCTATCATTATGTGAGATTCCTGGATCCTTGCGGTATCACTGGAATTGACCACTATAGCTATATCGGATTCCCTTTTCAAACTTCCTCCATCACCGCCGGTCAGCCCGATGGTAACCAAACCCAACTCTTTAGCCTTTCTCATCGCTGCGATCACATTCTTTGACCTCCCGCTTGTCGATATGCCTATCGCTACATCCTTAGGCTTACCGAGCGCCTCAATCTGTCTTGCAAAGGTCGCGTCATATCCATAATCGTTTGCCAGGGCTGTTATGGTAGAGGTATTGGCGGTAAGCGCTATGCCGGCTATAGGCCTTCGCTCTTTTTTAAATCTGCCGATCAACTCTGCGACAATGTGTTGGCTATCGGCGGCACTGCCTCCATTACCAAAGGCCAAAACCTTACCACCCTTTTTTAGTGAACCTGTTACCATGCGCACTGCCTTCTCAATATTATTGGCTTGACTTTCGCACAAATCCTTTTTGACCTTGATGCTCTCTTCGATCCTCTTTTTTATCAATCCTCTCATGCTCTTCATCTGTTCACCCGAAGAATATCTTTGCAATTTCGTACAGCCTCATGTCGATCGTCTTGAGCGCGCCGACCGCAGCCGCAATCGGCACATCCCTGATCTCATTTCCAGAGAGGCTGGCCATATAGCCGAACTTTTTATTTAGGGCGAGCTCAACAGCCTTCACTCCGAATCGCGTTGCAAGGACCCTGTCGAATGCACTAGGTGTCCCTCCCCGTTGTATGTGTCCCAATACCGTCACCCGCGTTTCAAATTTGGTTCTCTTCTCTATCTCCTGCGCCAGTATCTCGCCTATGCCGCCGAGCCTGACGTGCCCGAAGGCGTCGAGCTTCTCCTCCTGCACCACGACCTGGCCCTCTTTAAACTTGGCGCCCTCAGCGACAACCACGATGGAGAAGCCCTTGCCTCTGGCGTGCCTTTTCTTCAGGACATCACATACCTCATCCAGGTCCATCGGGACCTCTGGGATCAGGATGAGGTCCGCACCTGCTGCAAGGCCGGAATATACAGCTATCCAGCCCGCATGGCGGCCCATCACTTCAACGACCATGATCCTGTGGTGGCTCTCTGCCGTCGTGTGAAGCCGTTCTATAGCTTCAGTGGCGAGATTCACAGCGGTATCAAATCCGAATGTGAAGTCTGTTGCGGAGAGATCGTTGTCTATGGTCTTGGGAACGCCGACTATATTAAGGCTCTCGTTTTCCTTCATCAGTTTATTCGCTACGCCCAGCGTATCCTCGCCTCCTATTACAATGAGGGCATCGAGTTCCCTCTTCTTATAATTAGCCACCACCTTCTTCGCATCTTCACTATTCTTGTATGGGTTCGTCCTCGATGTGCCAAGGATAGTCCCGCCTTTGGGGAGGATACCCGATACCGAGCCTAACCTCAGCTCTATCGTCTCGTTATCGATCAAACCCTTCCACCCATTTTTGATCCCGATGACTTCAATGCCGTTTTTGGCCGCAGTTCTCACGACAGACCTTATGACTGCGTTCAAGCCTGGGCAATCGCCGCCGCCTGTCAATACGCCTATCCTTTTCATAACACGCATCTCCTTCTTAAATTTAATCGCTTGAGTATTCTATGCTGCCTCTAAATTGAGGGGACTTCTCCTGCTTTTTCAGATCTTTCGACTGCTCCTCCTTGTGAACGATCTTAACGACATGAACACGTATATTTATCGGCTCTTCCACGCCAAGCATGTCCTGAACTCTCGTCTTGACGATGTGCTGAATCTTCTCGGTAGTCTCAGGTATATTTATATCCGAGAAGAGTATGACCTTATTGATGATCGTTATGCCCTTTTTGGTCGCCCTGACGTTCGGCCTCAGCTCCTTTACCTCCGGTATCTGTTTCAGGGATCTTTTTATAAAGTCCTCTATAGCTGTCAGCGATATCGTGACCTGCCCATCCGGATTCTCAAAGGCTATTGTTTTCTCCCTCTGTATCTTCCCCATGGCTATCTGGATAACCATAAGGCTTATGAATATGAAGAGTATGCCCGTTATGCCTAATATCAACCGTATATTCGTTGTGGCATATATGGTGCCCAATATCTCTTCGATAGAACTCTGAGGAATTATGTTGAGCGATATTATTATGAATAGGCCTCCCAAAAGAAAAAATACCAAGGTATAAAAAAATAACGTCAACCCGCTGATAAATCTCATATTATCCTCCTAGGTCTTTTGTATCTTGGTTTTATCCAAAACCTCGCATAAGCCAGACTTTACACTAAAGAGAGGTTCCTGATGCGATCATATGCGTTTGGCATCAGAAAGCGTCTGGCTGTGAACACCTTCAACGATAACATCGACCTGCGATAAGACTAGCCCTGTCATCTTCTCCGCCGCACGCTTCACATTCTCCTGAACCTCATCCGCTATCCGCGGGATATCTACACCGTATTCTACTATTATAGATACGGTAAGCCTCACCTCGCTATCCGTTGTCTGGACCTTTACGCCTTTTGCGCCGGATTTTTTGGTCGCCATATCAAATAGTGTCTTGCCAAGGCCTCCGCCCATCTTATACACGCCCTTCACCTCTTGAGCGGCGATCGAGGCTATGGCTGTAATGACATCGTTATTAATTCTCACCACACCTAAATCGGTAGTCCTATCCCCATCTTTCAGCTCATGCTTCATCTTCTATCCTCCCTACTCTTTCTTCTCGAAAAGCATCTCAACGAAATCGGTTGAGAATCTTCCCCTAAGGAATGCCGGGTTGTTCATGACTTTTTTATCAAATGGAATTGTCGTCTTTATTGGCTCTATTATGAATTCCTCTAAAGCCCGTTCGCATATCTTGATCGCCTCGAATCTTGTCTTGCCATAGGCTATCAGCTTACCGATCATGGAGTCATAGTACGGAGATATCTCGTACCCAGGATAGATATGCGTATCTATCCTGATGCCGCGGCCTCCCGGCAGATTTATGATATTTATCTTTCCGGGCGACGGCATAAAATCATTATCCGGGTCCTCAGCATAAATTCTGCATTCGATTGCACTGCCATTAAATTTTATATCATCCTGCTTATAACGGATATGCTCCCCGGCCGCAATCCCGATATGCTCCTTCACCAGGTCTATGCCTGTAACGGCTTCAGTTATAGGATGCTCAACCTGGATCCTGGTATTCATCTCCATAAAGTAAAAATGATTATCCTTGTCCAATAGGTACTCAATCGTCCCTGCATTCACGTAGCCTATTGCCTTGGAGAATTTCACGGCCAACTCACCCATCTTCTTGCGCGATTTATGATCGATAGCAGGCGAAGGGGTCTCTTCTATCAGTTTCTGATGTCGCCTTTGAATCGTACAGTCCCTCTCGCCGAGATGAACTATAGAGCCATGCTGGTCACCCAGTACCTGGATCTCGATATGGCGGGGCGATTCGATATATTTCTCAATATAGACATCAGAATTGCCAAATGCAGCTTCAGCCTCTCTCTGCGCGGTGAGAAGCGCGCTGATGAGCCTCACATCGTTGTGGCAGACCCTCATGCCCTTCCCTCCGCCTCCGGCAGCTGCTTTTATGATAACGGGGTATCCTATCTCCTTCGCGGTTTTTATGGCCTCTTCTTTGGTCTTGACGGCGGTCTTGCTTCCGGGGATGACTGGTAATCCCGCCTTTCTGGCAGCATCTTTTGCCGCCATTTTATCCCCCATTCGTCTGATATTTGCCGGGGTAGGGCCGATAAATTTTATTTTACAAGATTCGCATATCTCTGCAAAATGCGCGTCCTCCGCCAGAAACCCGTATCCCGGATGGATCGCCTCAACGTCTGTTATCTCTGCCGCGCTTATGATGCTCGGGATATTGAGATAACTATTGGCGCTCGCGGCGCTCCCTATGCAGATGGCCTCATCGGCGAATTTGACATGCAGCGAATTTATATCCGGCTGCGAATAGACTGCGACGGTTCTTATGCCAAGTTCCTTACACGCCCTTATGATGCGCAGCGCAATCTCGCCTCTATTCGCTATTAGTATCTTTGAAAACATCTAGGATAGCTCCACCATAAAGAGGGTTTGTCCGAATTCAACAGGCTCTGCATTCTCCACCTGGATATCCACGACCTTGCCTTTCACTTCAGACTTTATCTCGTTCATCAATTTCATCGCTTCTATGATGCAGATGACTTGGCCGGGCTCTACCATATCGCCTATGTTGATATATGGCGGCGCCTCCGGTGAGGGGGTCCTGTAAAACGTCCCGACCATCGGCGCTTTTATCTCCACGACGTTCTTCTTCCCGGCTGCCTCTTTAATCAATTCCAGTGTCTCACGGCCGGCATCCTGTGGTGACGGCGCGTACTCGAGCGCCTTCTCATAGACGCCGCTAGAGGCCCTCTTCAATCTGATCTTAAGCCCTTCTTTTTCTATTTCCAGTTCGGTCAAATTATTTTCATTCATCAGATTTATCATATCTTTTATCTCTTTTATATACATCTTTACTCTCCTCTTATCTGGTTAAGACCTCATATCCGTCTTCGGCAACTAGAACCATATCCTCTATTCGCGCCCCTCCAAATCCAGGTATATATATCGCCGGCTCCACCGTAAATACCATGCCCGGCTTTAGGGCATCTTGATTCAGCCTCGATATCGCCGGCTCCTCGTGAACCTCCAGGCCGATCCCATGGCCTAAGGAATGGCCGAAGAATCTGCCAAATCCGTTATTCTCGATGTGCCGCCTTGCGGCGAGGTCTACTTCGGATATCCGGATGCCCGGCCTTATCATATCGAGGGCGATCTTGCCCGCTTCATAAACTATATTATATATCTTTTTAAATTTCTCTTTCACCTTGCCCAATAGGACCATTCGCGTGCAGTCAGAGTTATATCGGTTTAGACAGCGGGCGATATCGACCATGACGAATCTGTCCTTTTTTATCTGTGTATCCCCCGCATGCGCGTGTGGTTTCGAAGAATTCGCGCCGCATGCTACTATCGGCGGGAAGCCGGGATGACCGCCGGCATTTATAAATTCAACCTCAGCCTTAGCGCTTAAAGATTTTTCTGATACGCCTGGTCGTATCTCGTTTGAGACTTTCTTCAAAACCCTTTGTGTGAGCCGAATCGAATCCTTAATCAACCCAATCTCTTTGGCATCCTTAATGGCTCTAAAAGCTTCTACGAGGCCTTTTACGGCTGCCAGCTTCGACCGACCTATCATTCCTTTTAACCGTTTGGCAACCTCATATGGCAGATCCATGGACTCGAATCCTATTTTTTTCAGATTATTTTTTTGGATAAGTTCTCTGATAGTTTCATAATTCGAGAGCGCGATCAACTCTATATCAAATGCCCTTAGATTGCTCTTAGCCTCCTCTATATATCTTGAATCCGTCAGGAAGATTTTTTTAGCTTGCGTGATTAAAATAGATGAATCCCTGCCTTCGAATCCGCTTAAGTAAGAAACGTTCGTTTCGTTCGTCACTAAAAAGGAATCCAGGCCCCGTACACCCATCTCCTTTCTTAAGAGCGCAATTCGCGTTTCGTGATCGACCATTTCATTATTACTTTTTTATCAACGTAATAGCCGCCTCGAGACCCAATAGGTAGCTGGCCTTTCCGAAGCCGGAAACCTGCCCTTTGGCAACGGGAGCTATCAGCGAAGTGCGCCTGAAGTCCTCGCGGGCATATATATTCGATAGATGGACCTCAACTACGGGTATTCCAGCTGCGCTTATCGCATCCCTTATCGCAACGCTCGTATGTGTATAGGCTGCGGGATTTATCAGTATCGCATCGTAGCGGCCTTTGGCCTTCCCGATAGCCCCTACAATCTCTCCTTCATGGTCTGATTGGATTATGGTTAATGCAGCCCGTTTCGCCTTGGCCATTTTTTTCAAATCTCTATTTATCTCATCGATTGTCACCTTGCCGTAAATATCAACCTCGCGTTTTCCGAGGAGGTTCAGATTCGGCCCGTGTATCACTAAAATCCTTTTCATCTCTCACCCCTCCGTCTTCTCTTCGGCTGGGCCACCTTGAGCCTCGTCGATCAACATTATGGGTATGTCATCTTTTATGGGATAGCGCCTTCCGCATTTTATACAGACTATTCTGTCGCCTTCCAATCTAACATCAGCTTTACATGCCGGACATGCTAAAATATCCAATAATTCTTTATCGATCATATCAACACCTCTTCTTTAGCTATCTCTTTAAATTTTATCTTGAATTGCGGGCTCAGGCCGTAAATCACCCCTCCGATAATGCTGGTCACAAAAAGGACAAGAAGCCACAATATGCTTACAGCGAAAGCGTTCTCTTTGCCTATGATGGGCCCGAAGAAGACCACAGTTGAGCCTTCTCTTAAACCAAGGCCGTTTATCGACG
>JACROW010000090.1 GCA_016214245.1 Candidatus Omnitrophota bacterium
AATTTTTAAGTGAGATTCAACATCTTGGGACTTGATTTGCTCGACTTTGCTGGTCTTTCTATTCTTTATTTCAACTATATCTTTTTTCGCGTTCTTCTCTCCTATCACGATCTTGATAGGAATCCCTATCAAGTCCGCGTCCTTAAACTTTATACCGGCCGATTCATTCCTGTCATCGTATAGAACATCATAGGCCGTCTTAGACAGCATTTTATAAATATCCTCGGCAAGCTCCTTCACCTCTTTATTCTCAATGTTCAAAGCCAGTATCAGAATCTGGTATGGGGCTATCGAAATTGGCCAGATTATGCCGTCTTTATCATTACTCGTCTCTATGAGGCTTGCCATTATTCGATTGACGCCTATGCCGTAGCATCCCATTACGATTGGTTTTTCCTTGCCGTCTTTATCCAGAAAGAAAGCGCCGAGCGCCTGTGAATATTTCGTCCCGAGTTTAAATGTATGGCCAATCTCTATAGCATGTTTGATACCGATGGGCTTCCCGCATGACGGACACGCATCATCCTTTGTTATCATTCTTAGATCATCGAATTCTTTAACCTCAAAATCTCTATCTAAATTGACATTCATCAAATGTGCATCTTTCTTATTTGCGCCGGTGACGAAATTCACCATATCTTTCACGCTATTATCTGCTACGATTCTCACATTTCCTAATCCCACCGGGCCTGAGAATCCTACAGGAGCACCCGTGACCTCCGTAATAGTCTTTTCATCCGCGAGTTCCAAAACTTCGCATTTCAAATAATTCTTGAACTTCGTTTCATTGGCATCGAAATCGCCGCGTACGAGCAGGGCAACCGGCTTTCCGTCGGCTTTATATATAAGCGTCTTCACCATTCTCGACGGCTCCACCTTTAAAAGATTTGAGACCTTCTCTATCGTCGTTATCCCCGGCGTCTCCACCTCCGCTATCGGCAGTTTCTTTTCCCTTGATCCTTGGCCCTTGGCCCTTGACCCTATTTTGCATTTAGCTACCTGAATGCTCGCAGCGTATTTACACTTTTCGCAGATCACTATCTCGTCCTCGCCGGCTTCGGAAGGCACCATGAATTCATGAGAGACTCCCCCGCCCATCATCCCCGGGTCAGCCTCAACAGCTATATACGGCAGGCTGTACCTCTCGAATATCCTGCAGTACGCGTCGTACATCTTCTTGTAACTGGACTCCATCCCTTCGACATCACAATCGAAACTATAGGCGTCCTTCATTATGAATTCGGAGGTCCTCATTATGCCGAAACGCGGCCTCGGCTCATCCCTGAATTTCGTCTGGATCTGATACAGGATGAGCGGCAACCCTTTATACGACTTCACATTATTTGCGACGAGATCGGTTATGACCTCTTCGTGCGTTGGGCCGAGAACGAGTTCCCTGCCATGCCTATCCTTGAACTTTATGAGGACCGGCCCCAAGAGATCCGAGCGGCCGGTCTTCTCCCATAATTCCGGCGGCTGGAGTGCAGGAAGTAAAAGTTCTTGAGCGCCTTTAGCATTCATCTCCTCGCGTATAATCGTATTTATCTTATCCAATACCCGCAGGCCCAAAGGAAGATATGAGTATGCCCCTGAAATCAGTTTTCTTATGAGGCCCGCGCGGATCATAAGCTTGTGGCTTATGACCTCTGCTTCCTGCGGATCCTCTTTCAGCGTTGGGATTAATGCGTTAGACCATCTCATAAGCATTTTAATAATTCTTTAACGGCGGTACTCGCCGATACTTTTTTTAGAATCTTTCCTTTTTTAAATAACATCCCTGAATCTTTCCCGAACGCGATTCCTATATCTGCGTCCATCGCCTCGCCGGGGCCATTGACTTCGCAGCCCATTACGGCGATGGTAACTGGACGTTTAGGGTATAGGGTATAGGGTATAGGGTATAGTTTTTTTTCAAGTTCTTTTACAATTTTAACGAGATCCACCTGGCAGCGGCCGCAGGTTGGGCACGCGATAATTTCCGGCCCAAATTTCCTGATGCCGAGAGCGCCCAATATCCTTTTTCCTGCAATGACTTCGTCAACGGGATCAGGCGATGTCAAAGAGACCCTTATCGTATCGCCGATGCCGTCCAGAAGAAGCGCTCCTATCCCGATCGCAGATTTTACTATCCCGGAATCATGAAGGCCTGCCGCTGTTACACCAAGATGCAATGGATAGTCGCAAATGCCGGCTATTCTCCTATACGCTTCTACCGTCGATACAACATCGGACGCCTTTAACGATATAATTATATCATGAAAACCCATATCCTCAAAGAGCTTAGTATGCTTCATGGCCAAATTCACCAGAGCTTCCACCATGTCTTCCCCTGTCCCTCGAAGAACCGACCCCGAATTCGCTCCTATCCTAATCGGAATTTTTGCTTTCTTAGCCGCCTTTGCCACCTGTGCAACCTCTTCCTTCTTTCGGATGGCATCCGCATCTTCAGAAGTTTTGACTGCAACCCTGACAATCTCGCAGCCAACGTCTTCTAACTCTTTTATTTGCGATATCGTGACATTGACGTTCGACGTATCGACCTTCGTCATCGACTGAATGGAAACAGGCGCGCCGCCGCCTATCCTTAAATCTGCGACTTTTATCTGTCGCGTCTTCCGTCGTTTTATCATCGTTTAAACAAGCCCATAATCTTTTCCGATATTCCGAACTTTACTATGTCACTATAAAATATAAACAGGGTGAGC
>JACROW010000094.1 GCA_016214245.1 Candidatus Omnitrophota bacterium
GAGGCCTTTCTCTCTTACCTCATAGTTGAGAACACCCGGAAGCGCAACTATCTCCTTCACGCCGACATCTTCCTTTAGGCCAAGATGCCTTTTCAATCTCGATAGCTCGTCGCGGTAGCTCTTTGCTACGTTTTTATTTATGCAGACCTTCTCATATCGCGAGACTGTGCCGTCGTAGATTAAATTTAAATTCACCTTCCCCCTTTTTATCTTCTTTTGAAGGGCCTCTTTGATCCTATCCTCAAAGATAGAGATCGTCTCGGGAAGCTTTAATGTCGTGTCAAAGAATTTATGGTTTACGGTCTTTATCTCCAGTGTGATCCGGCCATCGCGAAATCTCGATGATCCCTTCCCGAAACCCGTCATCGATCTAATCATTTTTTCGCTCGTCGCCTCATGCCCAGGCTCGCTTTTCAATCTTCTCTTTCACTATTTTAGCAGGATACAGATTCGAGATTATCTCGTCGGGCTGAAACCAGAGTTTTATCTCACGCTCTGCCTCCTCTTCATTGGTAGAGGCGTGTATAACATTCTCGTATACGCCCTTTGTTGTGATCCTGCCATACGCGCCTCTTATCGATACGGGGTCCGCCTCTTCTGGGTTGGTAGATCCACAGATAGCCCTTACTTTCGAAATCGCATCCTCGCCCCAATAGATCAGGGCCATCACCTTTCTCTTGTGATATTCTCCCATTATATACTTCAATAGTTCTTCATAAAACGGTTTATCCTTCATGTGAGCGTAGTGCCTTTCTGCGAGCTCCCGAGAGACCTTGACTATCTTGGCCGCTACTATATCCAACTTCGTCTCGGAAAGCCGCGTTAAGACATTCCCCGTCAGGGACTTCTTCAGCCCATCCGGCTTTATCAGAACAAGTGTTTGTTGTGTCATATTATTATATTCTTAATATAGTAATAGATTAAAAGTGCGGCGTCAAGGTCTATTTTACGCGGCTGAAGATATCCAAGAGCCTGTTAAGGTCCTCATTCGAATAATATTCTATCTGGATCCTGCCTCTCGACTTACCGTGAAATATCTTCACGCGCGTGCCGAGTATGTTCTGAAGCCTGTTTTCTATATCTATGATATTCGCGTCCTTATCCTTTTTACTCCCCATACTCTTTGTGCCGGCAGTTCTCCTAGCCACAAGATTCTCTGTCTCCCGCACAGACAGACCCTTTTTGATTACTAGATTACAGACCCTCAACTGCTCGTTTTCCGTCGGAAGGCTGAGGAGCGCCTTTGCGTGGCCTGCGGTGATAGCTTCCCTGGATATAAATTCCTGGATCTTCTTGGGTAGATTTAAAAGCCTTATGGTATTTGCTATCGTCGAGCGGTCCTTGCCCAAAACCTGTGCGATCTTCTCCTGGGTAAACTTAAAATCGGTGATAAACTTTTGAAATGCGTTGGCTTCTTCGATCGGATTCAACTCTTCGCGCTGGATATTTTCTATTAAGGATAATTCTAACATATCGATATCTTGAACGTCCCTAACGATCGCCGGCAGTCTCTCGATGTCCAATGCCTTTGCCGCACGAAGCCTTCTTTCCCCTGCTATCAGCTCGTAACCGTCGGCTGACCTTCTCACCAGTATTGGCTGGATCACCCCTTTCTCTTTAATAGAGCTTATAAGCTCTTCGAGTCTTTCTTTATTAAATTCCACCCTCGGCTGGTACTTGCTTGTCTTGATTTGTGATAGGGGAATTTGCAAAACCTTCTCCTGCTGGCCTTGTTCGACTTCCTTGGGTGGTATCAAAGCGCTTAAACCCTTGCCTAAAGCTCGCTTTTCCATGGCCTAATCTCCTTCTATTTTCTGTAATTCATTATTAATATTAGCGTTAAGTGCACTTTTTACTTTTTTTACTCCTAACAATTCATCAGTAAATTCCTGATATTTTTGCGCGCCGATAGAATTCTTATCATAAATTATTATAGGCTTCCCAAATCCTGGAGCTTCTGTAAGCCTTATATTTCTCGGGATTACTGCCCCGTACACCTTCTCTTTAAAGAAATTTCGCGCCTCGTTTATGACCTCATTTGTGAGATTGGTCCTATAATCTGCCATTGTAAGAAGAACCCCCTCGATTGTAAGCGTCGGATTCAGGTTTTCCTTCACAAGGTTAATAGTGTTTACAAGCTGGCTTAAACCTTCCAGGGCATAGTATTCGCATTGTATCGGTATCAATACCGAATCTGCGGCGGAAAGCGCGTTTATTGTCAAAAGTCCCAAAGATGGAGGGCAATCTATCAGGACGAAATCATAATGCGTAAGGATCGAAGATATGGCCTTTTTAAGCCTATATTCGCGACCCATGATACCGACCAATTCCACTTCGGCGCCTGTCAAGTTTAAATTGGATGGTATCAGAAAGAGGTTTTCGACTTGGGTGTTGATTATTATTGGCGTTGGATCTCTCTCATCTATAACGAGGTCATAGACGCTCGTCTTTATACTATGCTTATCTATGCCGATGCCGCTCGTGGCATTGCCTTGAGGATCTATATCTATGAGGAGGACCTTTTTGCCGGATAGCGATAAGTATGAGGCCAGATTAATTGCGGTTGTGGTCTTGCCAACCCCACCTTTTTGATTGCAGCTAGCTATTACTTTTGCCATATTACTTGAAAGGCGCGATGTTCCATGAGGAACTATTTTTACTTTAAATATACCTTATGGAATAGGTTTTGTCAAGTTTCGGCTATATATTCTTCGCAATGGCTGATTGCTCAACTATGGTCAGAATCGTATTAACCACCCAATATAACACCAACCCGGAGGGCATATTATAGAATATGAACCCAAACATTATCGGCATCAATATAAGCATCATCTGTTGCTGTTGTTTTTGCTCTGCCGTAACTGCTCCACCCATGGATTTGGTGGAGATCTTCTGTTGTATCACCATAGCGATTATCATAAAAATGGGGAGGATATTGATGCTATTCCCGATTAGAGGTAATGAAATCGGTATCTTCACTGCATCCGGCAAAGATAGATCTTTTATCCATAAAAACCCTGCATTTTTTAAGTCGATGTATCTTATAATAGCGTTATATAATGCTATAAAGATTGGCATTTGCAGAATAAGCGGCAAACAGCCGCTGAATGGATTAATATGATATTTCTTATATAATTCCATTATCTCCTTATTCAATTTTTGCGGGTTGTCCTTATATTGGGTTTTGAGCTTTTCCATTTGGGGGTGCAATTCCTGCATCTTCTTCATGGATTTAAAACTCCTTACGGAGAGGGGGAAGAGGGCAATGTTTAAAATGATAGAGAGTAGTATTATCGAAACCCCCCAGTTGCGAACTACGCCATTGATAAATCCCATCAATGAAAGGAGTATCTTGCTTATAAACCCGAAGACCCCGTAATTGATAGTCTCTTCGAACCCCTGGCCAACAGCCTTTAATGTCGAGGCCTTGCCTGGCCCGGCGTAAAGTAGGTACTTATGCTCGACGAGATAATTTGGTGGGATCGTAAATTTACC
>JACROW010000095.1 GCA_016214245.1 Candidatus Omnitrophota bacterium
ATATTCTGTCTCACGACAAGTTCTTTCTGCCACGGGAAGAAGCCGTCGCGTTTCACATCTACTCTATACGTTCCCGGTTTTAATTCTTCGATCCTCGCCGGCGTCAGCTCTTTTCTTTCCTTGCCGTTTATATAGACAGAGGCCCCCGGTGGCTGACTCTTGAGATACATGATCCCGGTCTTGTATGCCCTCAATGCATGGTAGTCTATCTTATATCCCAAAGAATAGGCTAAGACTATCGGAAGCAATAAGAAGAATAATGCTAATGAAAAGTAGAATGAAAGCGTCCTTTTTATCTTATCTTCCATAACTTGTTATAACCTTGATATACGAAGCTGACCGCATCCGGCATCTATATCCTCTCCCTTGGATTGACGGTGAGTGGCGGAATATCCCTCTTTTTTCAGGGCCTTCACAAACGCCCTCGCCTCTTGCTCGGAAGGGCTTTTGTAGCGTTTTACCGTAATCTGATTATAAATAAGAGTATTCACTTTACACTTGATGCCTTTTAGAAGCCTTGCCAGCCTGACCGCATCCTCTATCGAACTATTCACATCTTTTATCAAGACGTATTCGAACGTTATGATCCTGTTAGTCTTCTTGATATAATCCTTGCAGGCATTTATAAGATCTTTTAACGGATAGATTTTGTTTACCGGAACAAGCCTTGACCTAATGCTCTCCAGCGCCGAATGTAAAGAGACGGATAGCTCTATCTGAAGGTCCTCTTCCTTTAACCTTTCTATACCCGGGATTATCCCGCATGTCGATATCGTTATCCGCCGCGCCCCTATCCCAAAAGCGTCTTTGTCATTCAGGATCCTGACCGCCTTCATGACATTATCATAATTATCCAAAGGCTCGCCTATCCCCATGAATACTATATTGGTAAGAGGTGATGCGCGTTCGCGCACCTTTATGAAGAGGACCTGGTCCAGAATCTCGGATGCGCTCAAATTTCTGATGAAGCCTAATGGCGCGCTTGCGCAGAAACTACAGGCGTATTTGCAGCCCACCTGGGATGAAAGACAGGCTGTCCGCCTTTTTGCTTCCGGCAAGAATACGGTTTCAACGGTATTCCCGTCTCTCAGCTTAAACAGATATTTTTCAGTGCCGTCGATCTTCGAGCGTTTGGTATCCAAAAGCACAAGTCGTGATATGTGAAATTTCGCCTTTAACGATTCGCGAAGGCCTAATGGTATGTCGCTCATATCATCGAAAGAGCCTGCGCCAACCCTGTAGAGCCATCCGAATATCTGCCGCGTCCTGTAACTCTGGGCGCCCACTTTTATCAGGCTGTCTTCGAGCTCAACCTCAGACAGATTTTTTATGTCAATCTTTTCCATATATTATTCTGGAGATCTTTAGTCGAGCTTCTTCTTGGTGAAGACCTTGTAGAAACAAAAAGCTACCAATCCGATTATGAATCCCCAGGAAAGCGAAAGAAATATCCAGCCGGATATCCTCATATTTTAAGGCGCTTTCTTCGCCATGCTATCTTCACCATGACAGCCAGAACTATGAATATAAAGATCAGAAAAATTCTTGCCCCAAGGACAAATGGCCTGTCGGCGGTTGGTGTATTCTTCATCAGGATCGTCGGCAATCCTTCCTGATATAGCCAGAATCCCAATATGAGTAATAGAAATAGAGGAGTTATATATTTTATGATCGCTTTATAGATTTTTGGCACCTCCATGTCTGCGCCGTGGTGTATCTCCTGCCAGGCTCTCTCCATCCCAAAGACCCACGCGAATAGAATCGTTTCGGCTGTAGCAAATAATACAAGGCAAAACGTCCCTCCCCAGAAATCGAGCTCGTTCACCACACCCTTCCCCAATAAGAATATCGCAGGCTGACAAAGGACAAAACATGCTGCAGCAAATATCGAAACCGCTCTTTTCCTGGAGATGTCAAATTCATCTTCCAGAAATGCGACTGCAGGCTGCGCCAGAGATACCGAAGAAGTTATCCCTGCAAAAAATAGGAGGAGAAACCAGATGCAGCCGAAGAATGCGCCAAATATCAACTTCTGGAATACCAAAGGCATCGTCACGAACCCCAGGTTGAATGCCCCGCTCTTCGCTATCCCCTGAATCTCCTGCGGGCCGAAGAATACGAAGGCCGCTGGAATGACTATGCTTCCGCCCAATACAACCTCTGCCAGCTCATTCATGCTTACAGCGGAAAGCCCTGACAACACAACATCATCCCCTTTCGAGAGATAACTCGCATAAGTCAATATCACCCCTATCCCGACGCTTAGCGTGAAGAATATCTGGCCGGCCGCCGCAAGCCAGACCCTGGCGCTCTTTAAAGCGCTGAAATCCGGATTCCACAGAAATCCCAAACCATTTACGAGGTTCCAGGAGGGCCTTGCCGCATCCGGCGTGCCGAGGGTGAGAACCCGCACCATTATTATTATCCCGAATCCTAATAATAACGGCATCGCGATCTTGCACAATTTTTCAATCCCGCCTTTTATGCCGTAGTATATCACGACTATATTAGCGAAAAATGTGATGATGAAAAATATATAGGCAGAGATAATAGAGGAAAAGTGTTGATTGCTCTCCAGGCCCTGAAAGCCTTTTAAAAAAGACTGCATTGAGCTTTGGGTCGCCAGGTTTCCGTATTTACCGGTGAGCGCGAAGAAACTGTATGCGAGCGTCCACGATTCGATATAGGTGTAATATATGAATATCACGAGCGGCCCGAATATCCCTATGACGCCGAAATATTTTATGAACCGATTCTTCTGCCACATCGTATGGAATATCCCCGGTGCCGTGCCGTGCTCAAATCCGCCGCCATACCGGCCGAGCGTCCACTCGATCCACATCAGAGGTATGCCGAGAAGAAAGAGCGATATGAAATATGGTATCATGAATGCGCCGCCGCCGTTTGCGGCTGCCTGGACAGGAAACCTCAGGAAATTTCCGAGCCCTATCGCGCTGCCCGCAACAGCCATTATGATTCCGAGCCGCGTTCCCCATGTCTGCCGAACTTTTGCCATAATCAAATTCCTTTTTCCATAATTCCCGGGGCGACCTCACGTATTATGCCCTCTTTTTCATATATCGGCCTTACCATATGCTTTAGATAAGGAAGCTTGGTGGCAAATATGAGCGAGCCTAAGATGCATGATATTCCTCCAAGCATCAAGGTGTTCGGCGCGCCTATTGAACTTGCCAGGGAGCCTGCCAATAAACTGCCGAAAGGGACCAT
>JACROW010000098.1 GCA_016214245.1 Candidatus Omnitrophota bacterium
CCATATGAAATTCTTTGATAGTCTTTCCACTATTATCTTTATTTCTTCTTTATCAAACCTTTGAATAAATCGATATATTCTTGAGCCTTTTCAAGGTCGGTCTTCGGCGCGGCTGGTGCTCCCGGCTGTGTACCCCGGGCGCGTTCGATTATGGCGGTGGATATCTTATCCACCGCCATACCGGCGATCGCCTGTTTCGATATCGGGCCTAAATAAAATTTCGGATTGCCAATCTCGCCTTTTATCTTAAAATCGAATACTATCTCTCCCGAAGATGATGTGAAATATCTCGCGAGGTCCTCAACGTTCGTCTGCCAGAATTCAGCGTTCTCGTAGCCGCGCTTTATGTAGAAGATGTAATCCGACAGGTGTATCTCGTTCGTAGAGCCGATATTCCCGTTATCGAAATCGAAGACGAGCAACCCTGAGAACCTCCCCTTTTTGAATACGAACGGAGACTGTTCATCATAATAAGGTTCGAATGGCAGAATATCCAGGTTGGAGACCTCGAGCCGGTTTGACATTGTCAGTTTCGGTGTAGTTGGATTCATGGACACATTCCATCTTACAACTTCGTCGTGATTGCCATTAAGGTTTCCTTGACCGGCGCAGGCGAAATTGAGTATCATCGAATAAGAAGGGTTAAGCTTTATTGAGATATTGGCATCTACGTTCTCGAGGGTGATCATGTGAGGTTTCCTGTGGGGCAGCCTGTCAATAAAGATCAGCTTGCCGCCCCTTAAAGAAAAGTCTGTAGGCAATGTCAGGATATCGGGCAGGGTCTTGTCGCCGACTATCCTTGAGGAGATGGCCTGTGCTTTCGATTTATTCAAAACGCTTTTTTCGGCCTCTTTTTTTTCAGCCTTCTTTACGCTAGACTCAAGCTCACCTTTCATCTCACCGAGGTTTATCTTCCCGTCGGTAAGCCTTTCGATGTTTAAAGTGGCATTTTTAAAAGACGGCTCCAGTATCTCTAAACCCCCCTCCAACAGGTTCTTTCCTTTCAGCCTATATCTACATATTATCTCTTCGATCTCCAATAGGTATCTATTCGAAAAACCATGAGGATTTAGTATTTTAAAATCGGTTAAAACGAGCCTGTCGTTTTTGGCATCGAAATCTATCTTGTCGATCCTTACGTAATCCGGGAGGGCTCTTCGGATGAGCGTCTCGGCAGAATATCGGAGGATTTGGAATCTGTAGATGAATATGGCGGCGGCTGCGATGACAAGGAGGATGAGAACTGTTATGAAAACTCTCTTCATTGATTCTCTTTGAACAAGTCGAGGAATCTGTCTTCGTATAATTTATACAGGTCCCACCTGTCGAGCTCCCTTTTGAGGACAGACGCCTTCTTCTTATCCTGTTTGGCCTCTAAAAAGAGCTTTTCTATCTTCTCCATGATATATCCGGGTATCTTCTTTCGCGTATTGCGGCATGGTCGCCAATAGGCATATCCCCTCGATATTTCTCTTCTCGGCGAAACCGAGCATCAAACCATTAAGGCCGGAGATGTGGCCGCCCTCCATCAGCTTCAGGCCCTGCTTCTTAAGGGTATCTCTAAGGGGCTCTTTATTGACGGCGCCATAAACCTCTGAAGGCTCTTTATGGCTTATCGGAAAAGGGAAGGCTGCTCCCGTATATATCCTTGTTGTTTTAAGGTCCTGGGCCACGTCCAGGACCTTATTCAATAAGCTTATCCCTCCTTGCCCCTGAAGCTGCATCTCTCCTTCAAAGATGACAAGGCCTTCCTTCCTGGCATAATAGAATGTGTTCCTCGGAGGCTTTGGAAACCGTGCGATGCCGTCAGGTAATCCACTACGCCCAGGGCTACGCTTCCCATGCCCGGCCAGCCGGCGATCATAACCGGCGCCGCAACGTCTATTCTTTTATATATCTTAACCTCTTCCATTGTCGGGTTATTATATACTATTTCCTAAGAAACTTCAATAGCTCCTCTAATCTAAATGTATTTACTACGTCTCTTTTCGTAAGCCATGCGCGCCGCGCAACGCTGACGCCCAAAAGCATGGAGCCGAGCTGGTCGACCACATGGGCATCGGTTCCTATCGCGAGCTTGACGCCGGATTCCTTGGCGGCCCTGGAATTCACATCGTCCAGATCGAGCCTGTCCGGATATGAATTTATCTCTAAAAAGGTGCGCGTCTTTTTCGCGGCCTCGAATATCTTATCGAAATCCAAATCATAAGCAGGCCGCGACCCCCTGAGCCTTCCTGTCGGATGCGCGACTATATTGACGAATCTACTATCGATCGCCTTCAAAATTCTATTCGTGAGCTTCTCTTTAGACTGTTTGAAACCCGTATGTATCGCGGCGACGACTATATCGAACCTCTTTAAGATATCCTCGCTATAATCTAATGAGCCGTCTTCGAGTATATCGACCTCTACGCCCGACAGGATCCTGATGCCCCTTAAGGTTTTATTCAAGGCCATTATCTCGTCGAGCCTTTTTAGGACGTCCTTCTCGGATAAACCCCTCGCCACCCTTAAAGACTTCGAGTGGTCTGTTATCGCGACATATTCGTAACCTCTTTTTCTGCATGCGCGGGCCATCTCTTCGATGGAGTGCTCGCCATCACTCCATTCCGAATGGACGTGAATGTCGCCTTTTATGTCGGATAATTCCACCAACTGCGGCAGCTTCCCCTTTAAAGCGGCTTCGATCTCTCCCCTGTCTTCCCTCAACTCCGGCGGGATGAAAGGCAAACTTAAAGTCTTATAAATATCGGCCTCTTCCTTTCCAGCTATCCTCTTATTCGTCTTTTCGATAAAGACGCCGTATTCGTTTATCTTCAAGCCCGCCTTCTTCGCCATATGGCGCATATGAATATTGTGCGCCTGTGAACCTGTGAAATAGACTAAAGCGGCGCCGTAACTATCCTCTTCAACCACTCTGACATCAACCTGGACGCCGTTATCGGTCAGGATGCTGGCTTTAGTCTCTCCGTGAGCCAGGATATCTTTAACAATCGGGAACTTTACAAACGCATCCATGATTTTCTTTGGATTCGTGGACGTTATCAGGATATCTATATCTCGGACCGTTTCCTTCATCCTGCGAAGGCTTCCCGCAGGGCTTATCCTCTTCACATCAGGCAGTTTTTTCAATTGCGCGATTATCTCGCCGGATAGATTAAGCGCCTCCTGTAACGACATCCTCTTTAGCACTTTTTTTACGAGCTCTATCCCCCTCAAAATATTCTCTTCCGTCTTCTCCTTCAAACCGGGGAGGCCGCTTATCTTATGCGCCTTCGCCTTCTTCTCGAGGTCTTCTATGCCTTTTATCTTCAGTTTATCATATAGTAGCTTCGCGGTTTTCGGGCCGATGCCCGGCACAGCCATTAAATCGATGATTCCTTCGGGAACTTTCTTCTTCAGCTCCTCATAATGCTTGAGTCGTCCGGTCTTGACTATCTCGACTATCTTGGCCGCAAGGTCCTTCCCCACTCCTGGTATCTCTTCGAGCCGCCCCTCCTCGGCAATAGTTTCGATATCTTCGGTGAGGCTCCGTATATTCTGCGCGGCCTTCCTGTATGCGCGTATCTTGAACGGGTTGTCGCCCTTCACTTCCAGGAGGTCCGCTATGGCTTCAAAAAATTCTGCGACTTCTATATTTTTCATTATAACATTTGGGGGTGTCCGTTAACGGACACCCCCGGCTGGTTTGATTTACACACTTCCGAAGCGTGTTAAGGTGTGACCTTATATACCTTATCGTGCTGGTGGATCTTCTGTGCGACCTTTACGCCTACCGCATCGCCGGCCTTCGCCTCGGAAACTGTAGCGTGCTCAATCTGCAGCGAAGAGACATCCTGAGTGAAGTCAGAGGTATGGCCCTTTACGTGAATCTTATCGCCCACCTTTAAAGAATCGCTCAGCTCAATTATACCGACATTTAAATTCCCATAATAATGAACGAATTTCCCTATCTCCTTCTCATCCATTTTCTACCTCCCTGGACCACAGGCCTTTATTCTTATCGCGCGCCTCTCCCTGGATACGCAAAAAATAGTCCGCGTATTTGACATTTGGCGGAACGGTCATCACCTGAGCGTATCCCTCTTCCAGAATTTTGGCGTTTACAAATGTTCCATTCTCTAAATATACGTATGCGAGGGTTCTGCCATATCTGTCTTTTTTCACAACATCGTATTCAAGCCTGACCTTTTTACCGAGACAGAGTTCTCTTGTGAAACTAGATGCCCTCTTCCCAAGCTTCAGGATCGTTTTGATATCCTTGCGGCTTCTTTTCGAATCCCGCAGTAGTTTATCGCTGTAGTACGACTCCGGCGTGTCTATACCTATCAGGCGGACCTTCTGTCCGTCCGAAAGCTTTATTGTGTCCCCGTCTATGACGCGCCTCACATAAAGAAATTTATCCTGCGAGGGCGCGGCTTCTGATTGTGTTAAAGCGTTTGAGCTTGAATATAGGAGCGATGTAAGGGTTAACGCAAATATCCAGATATATTTATATCTTCGTCTCACGGCCCCTTACCGTTTCGCCCTTCTCGCGAGAAGGATGCTCTACCTTTCTCCAAATGCCGGAGTTGACTATCCAGGCGTCCCCTGTCAGGCGGTCTATCTTCGCGACAACAGGCGAATCGACTACAAGCGTATAGCGCGCTTCCAGTATAATCCCCAAACCTATAATCAATATGACTATTGGCCAGATGATATTCTTCATGTCTCACTCATCCTTTCTATTATCAATAGTATATCTCTTCCTCGGAAACGACCTTTCCGCTCTCATCATATTTTCGTATGATTTTTTTACGCGTCCCCGGAGCGCCGGCCTCTTCCTCTTCCTGAACCCTGACTTTCTGAGTCGGTATCCTGCGATAGACTCTTCCCCTTCGCTGTGCAGGAGGCTGGGTCAATGTATCCAATAGCGAGTTTCCGACGACCGCCGTGCCTGCGCCTATTAAAGCGCCCTGGCCGGCCTTGCCGCCCGATGCCCCGGCTGCGATTGCTCCTGTGCCTGCTCCGATGAGGCCCTGCTTCAATATCCTTGTTGAGCCGGATTCTTGAGGCGGCGCCTCGTAATACGCTTCAGGCTCATCAGCATAATAATATTCCTCATCTGGTGGCGGGGCAGCTCTTCTTTGTGAAGACGAAGGCCCTGTCAACGAATCTAACAATGCACTGCCTATAACCGCTGTACCGGCTCCAATTAGGGCGCCCTGTCCGGCTTTGCCGCCTG
>JACROW010000099.1 GCA_016214245.1 Candidatus Omnitrophota bacterium
AATTCACGTTATCTCCCGGCATGACCATCTCCACATCCTTAGGGAGAGTCACGATACCTGTGACGTCAGTGGTCCTGAAGTAAAACTGGGGACGATAGCCGTTGAAGAATGGGGTGTGACGACCGCCTTCCTCTTTCGTAAGTATGTAAACCTCTGCCTTGAACTTGGTATGAGGGGTTATGGAACCCGGCTTTGCTAAGACCTGGCCTCTTTCCAGGTCCGCCTTCTCAACGCCCCTTAAGAGGACACCTATATTATCCCCGGCCTGGCCTGAATCGAGTATCTTTCTGAACATCTCTACCCCTGTTACTACGCTTTTCTTTGTAGGCTTTATACCCACTATCTCTATCTCTTCGCCTGTCTTTATCTGGCCCCGCTCTACTCTACCGGTGCCGACAGTGCCCCTTCCCGTAATGGAGAAGACGTCCTCTATAGGCATCAAGAAGGGCTTATCTATATCGCGCTTTGGTGTGGGGATGAATGAGTCTACAGCATCCAGAAGATCGAATATGCATTTTGTGGCGCCTGTGTCATCAGGTGAGGTCATCGCCTTTATGGCGCTCCCCTTTACGACAGGGGTCTTGTCTCCCGGGAACTGATACTTGGTGAGGAGCTCCCTCACCTCTAACTCAACAAGGTCTATCAATTCCTTATCCTCAACTAAATCTGTCTTATTTAAGAATACTACTATTGAAGGGACGTTCACTTGGCGGGCTAAAAGGATGTGTTCTCTTGTCTGCGGCATTGGGCCATCTGCAGCGGATACTACTAAAATTGCGCCGTCCATCTGGGCTGCGCCTGTTATCATATTCTTTATGAAGTCTGCGTGGCCCGGGCAGTCTATGTGGGCATAATGGCGCTTATCCGTCTCGTATTCTACGTGCGCCACAGCTATAGTCAATATCTTCGATTCGTCCCTGACAGTGCCTCCTTTAGCTATCTCAGCGTATGTTTTGGCTTGGGCCTTGCCCTGCTTGGCTAAGACATGTGTGATGGCTGAGGTAAGAGTGGTCTTGCCATGGTCTATGTGGCCAATTGTACCGACATTCACGTGCGGCTTGGTTCGAACAAAGGTTTCTTTTGCCATAACTACCTCCAGTTTTTTCTATTTACCCTTTAGATGACCGCTCAATTCGATAATCTTATCGGCTATATTTTTAGGCACTTCCTGATAGAAGGAAGGCTCCATTGTATAGGTTGCCCTACCCTGCGTTAGGCTTCTAACCTGCGTTGCGTAACCGAACATCTCGGATAGAGGCGCATGGCCTCGGATCGCCTTTAAATTTGCCCTGTCTTCAATCGACGATATCCTTACCCTGCGGGAATTCAGGTCGCCGATGACATCGCCAAGATAATTTTCCGGAACGAGGACCTCCAGATCCATTATAGGCTCCAATAGTATGGACCCGCCGTTCTTTAATCCCTCATTTAATGCGATTGAAGCGGCCATGTGAAATGCGATATCAGACGAATCCACCTCATGAAACGAGCCATCGATGAGTTTCACCTCTATATCAGTGACTGGATAACCGGCCAAGTAACCGTTTCCTGAGGCCTCGAGTGCTCCCTCTTTTACCGCCGGTATATACTCTTTCGGTATGGCGCCGCCTATGATCTTACTTGTAAATATTATCCCCTCTCCTTTTTTTGCCGGGGCAATATCAAAAACGACATGGCCATATTGACCCCTGCCGCCGGTCTGCTGGATAAACTTACCTACAGCCCTCGTTGATTTCGTTATCGTCTCTTTATAAGCGACATGCGGCTTGTCTACATTGGCCGCCACATTGAATTCCCGCAACAGGCGGTCGATTAGAATCTCGAGGTGTAGTTCCCCCATCCCGCTTATTATAGTCTGGCCGGTTTCTTTATTATACGAGACCTTGAAGGTCGGATCCTCTTCTTCTAGTCTATTCAGCGCAAGGCCGAGCCTCTCCTGGTCAGCCTTTGTCTTCGGTTCGATCGACATAGATATGACCGGCTCTGGAAAATGCATCGACTCCAGGATTATGGGGCCTTCTTCATCGCAAATGGTGTCGCCGGTAATCGTCTTCTTTAAGCCGACAACGGCAACTATGTCGCCGGCCAGCGCCGTATCTATTATCTCCTGTTTATTGGCGTGCATCTTTAATAACTTTCCTATGCGCTCTTTTGTATCTTTACTTGAATTGTAAACGTACTCCCCGGAATTTAAACGGCCGGAATATACCCTCAAATATGTCAATTTTCCGACGAATGGGTCAGCCTTTATCTTGAATATCAGGCCGCAGAACTTTTCGTCCTCTAAAGGCCTCCTTGTAATCTCCTCGTGCGTCTCCGGATCCATGCCTTTAACAGGCGGTATGTCAACCGGAGACGGCAGATAATATGTTATCGCGTCGAGAAGCGGCTGTATGCCCTTATTCTTACTGGCGGCGCCGCACAGGATGGGCACGATCTTTCCGCTGATAGTAAGTTTCCGTATAAACTCCCGTATCTCGTTGGGATATATGCCCTTCTCATGTATATAGCGCTCCATCACGGTTTCATCAACCTCACCCAATTTCTCTATCAGATCATGCCTGTGCTTACTTGCGGTCGCTTTGAGCTCCTCCGGTATCTCCCGGACTTCTAAAGATACATTCTCATCCTCGCCACTAAAAATTACCGCCTTCATCGTTATGAGATCGATGATGCCGGAAAATTTGTTTTCTGAACCGATTGCTATCTGCACGGGTACGGCGACTGCGCCCAGCCTTGCGCGTATCTCGTCTATGACCTTGAAATAGTTCGCGCCGGTCCTGTCCATCTTATTTATGAAAGCTATCCGGGGAACTTTATACTTATCGGCCTGGCGCCACACGGTCTCCGACTGCGGCTGCACTCCTCCGACAGCACAGAATATCACGACCGCTCCATCCAGGACCTTGAGAGACCGCTCTACCTCGGCCGTGAAATCGACATGGCCTGGCGTATCGATTATATTTATGGACTTATCTTTCCAGAAGCATGTTGTCGCGGCGCTCGTTATCGTTATCCCGCGCTCCTGTTCCTGAACCATCCAGTCCATGACAGCAGTACCCTCATCGACCTCTCCGATCTTATAGATCTTCCCTGTGTGATACAAAAGCCTTTCGGTCGTGGTCGTCTTTCCGGCATCTATATGGGCGATTATGCCTATATTCCTTATATTCTCTATCCGCGAATCAGTTGTCATCTTTACATTATCTATCGTTAATATGTCTTGTGCCATCGTTCTTCATTTCTACCATCTATAATGCGCGAAGGCCTTGTTTGCCTCGGCCATCTTATGAGTATCGTCTCTTTTCTTTATCGCCAGGCCCTCGCCTTTATAGGCGTCCAGCATTTCAAGAGCGAGCTTTATCTCCATCGGCTTGCCTTTCTTGACCCGCGCGAAATTTCTTATCCAGCGCATGGCAATGGAGATACCGCGCTCCTGCTTGACATCGACAGGCACTTGGTATGTCGCGCCGCCGATCCTGCGCGGCTTCACTTCCAATAACGGCCTTACATTATCCAGCGCCTTTTGAAAGGCCTCTAAGCCTTGTTTTCCTGTCTTCTCGCTCAATATATCGAAACACTTGTAAACTATCTTTTCTGCGGTAGCCCTCTTTCCCCGCGTCATGATAATATTTATGAATTTCGCCACAGTGACATTATTATATTTAGGATCCGGGATGATCTCCCTCTTCTCTGCCCTTCTTCTTCTCATATCGTCACTCTCATGCCTTCTTAAGCGGCTTTAGCGGCCGCTTTCTCCTTTGGCCTCTTCGCGCCGTATTTCGACCTGGACTTTTTTTTTTTTTTTTCGCCCGCCGTATCCAAAACCCCCCTTACGATATGATATCTGACTCCCGGCAGGTCCTTAACCCTGCCGCCCCTCACCAGAACTATAGAGTGCTCCTGCAGATTATGGCCGACACCAGGAATATACGCGGTGACCTCTACAGAATTTGTGAGCCTCACCCTCGCAACCTTTCTCAATGCAGAGTTAGGCTTCTTGGGCGTCTGGGTCTTCACCTGAAGACATACACCCCGCCTCTGCGGCGAACCTCTAAGCGCCGGTGATTTACTCTTGCCCTTGAATTGCTCTCTACCCAGCCTTATCAGCTGATTTATCGTCGGCATTCTTCTCGTCTTCTCCCTTTATCTTCTCCTCAGAGACATTCTTGACCATCGTTATATCTCTATGAGTCTCAAAACCGGTCCCAGCCGGGATGAGATGGCCCATGATTATATTCTCTTTTAAGCCGCGCAGGGTGTCTACCCTTCCGCCTGCGGCGGCCTCCGTCAAAACCCTCGTCGTCTCCTGGAAGCTTGCCGCGGATATGAAGCTCTCTGTGTTTAATGAGGCCTTTGTAATGCCGAGCAGAATGGGCGTCGCGCTGGCAGCCTTGCCCTTTTTCTTTACGACCTTCCTGTTTTCTTCTATATATATGATCTTATCGACCTGCTGCCCAGTCAAGAAAATGGTATCACCCGGATCCACCTCTATGTGCTTATCATTGATATTGACGCCCTGCAGCCTATAGACCTCCTGGACTTCGTTCACGAGGTATTCCTGAAGTGCCTTATCTCCGGATACCCTCAATATATCCTGGGGCACCACAGGGCCGTCTATCAACTGTTGTCCCGCATATACCTTATCACCTTTATAAACGTTAAGATGCTTGCCGTGAGGAATTATATATTCCTTCTTCATGCCTGTGGTCGACTTTATTATAACCCGTTTCTGTCCTCTTTTGGATTCTCCAAACTCAACGACGCCGTCGATCTCGCTTATGATCGCCGGGTCTTTAGGCCGTCTCGCTTCAAAAAGCTCAGCGACTCTCGGCAGTCCTCCGGTGATATCTTTCGTCTTCGTGATAACCCTGGGTGTCTTGGCTAATATGTCGCCGCCGGAGATGCTCTTCCCGTCATTAACCACGATGTGCGCACCGGCAGGGATAGGGTATATCGCCAAGACTTCTCCCTTGTCATTCAGAACGAGTATCTGGGGATGGTAGTCTCCTTTATGTTCCACTATAACCCTATTCTTCAATCTGGTTGCAGGGTCGAGTTCTTCCCTCATCGTAACGCCTTCTTTGATGTCCTCAAATCTCAATCTGCCAGATACCTCGCTAAGGATGGGAACCATATACGGATCCCATTTAACGAATACCGTTCCCTCGCCCACCTCTTTTCCGTCTTCCACTCTTATGAGAGCGCCCTGGGGCACTGTATGCCGCTCTAACTCTCTTTCATGGGAGTCGTTTATGCTTATCTGGCCATTCCTGTTTAAGACGATGAGCTCCCCTTCCTTCTTGGTCTTCACGACCTTCAGATTATGATATTTCACAAAACCTTTATTCTTTGATTCTATGTAGGACTGCTCCACGATCCTGCTTGCCGTTCCGCCGATGTGGAATGTTCTCATCGTAAGCTGGGTCCCTGGTTCGCCTATAGATTGCGCCGCGATAATCCCCGCTGCCGTCCCGAGCTCGACGAGTTTGCCAGTTGACAAATCCCTCCCGTAACATCTTGCGCAGACGCCGTGTTCTGCCTCGCAGGTCAGAACGCTCCTTATCCTTATCTTCTCAATGCCTGCCTCTTCTATCTGGCTGGCCTTCTCTTCGCTTACCTCAGCCCCGGCCTCAACCAGGACTGTATCTGTAATGACATCGACTATATTGTCGAGCGCAACCCTGCCTATTATCCTTTCGGAAAGTTTCACCACTATCTCATCGCCCTCGATTATGGCGCTTATCAAGATCCCATTCAGTGTGCCGCAATCCTCTATAGTGATGATGACGTCCTGCGCCACATCTACAAGGCGCCGGGTAAGGTATCCCGAGTCTGCCGTCTTCAGCGCTGTGTCTGCCAGGCCTTTTCTTGCGCCATGCGTCGATATGAAATACTCCAGGACTGTCAGGCCTTCTCTAAAATTCGCCGTGATGGGCGTCTCGATGATCTCACCGGAAGGTTTCGCCATAAGGCCCCTCATGCCTGCTAGTTGTCTTATCTGCAGCTTAGATCCCCGCGCGCCGGAGTCCGCCATCATGAAGATCGGATTGAATGGATCTAATTCCTGAAATACGAGATCCGAAACGTCATCGGTAGTGTGCGTCCATAAATCTATGACCTTATTATACCGCTCCCTGTCGGTTATGAGGCCCCTCTTATATTGGTCCTCCACATGCTCGACATCGGCCTTCGTCTTCTCGAGGTACTCCTTCTTCTTTTTCGGTATCTTAAGATCATCTACTGATATGGAGAGTCCAGCCTTGGTCGCTTCGTCAAAACCGATCCTTTTCATATCATCTAACAGTTTTATGACTGCGTGATGCCCTTTCAGGTTGTAACATTTATTGACGATCCTAGCGAGCTTGGACTTGCTCATCATCTCGTTTACAAATTCCATGCCGTCGGGCAGGATCTGATTAAAGAGGACCCTCCCGACCGTCGTATCGATGAGCTTTGGGCCTATCTCGACTTTTATCTTTGCGTGCAATTCTATCTCTTCGTCCTGATACGCTACTATCACTTCATCCGGTGAGCTGAAGCGCTTCCCTTCCCCTTTGGCGCCCTCCTTCTCCTTCGTCAAATAATGGCATCCCAGAACGATATCCTGAGTCGGCGTGGTAATAGGCCTGCCGTCAGCCGGTGAGAATATATTGTTGGACGCCAGCATCAGAAGCCTGGATTCCATCTGCGCCTCTGCCGACAACGGCACGTGCACTGCCATCTGATCGCCATCGAAATCCGCGTTAAACGCAGTGCAGACCAATGGATGGATTCTTATGGCGTTGCCTTCGATCAATATCGGCTGAAATGCCTGTATGCCAAGCCGGTGAAGGGTTGGTGCCCTGTTAAGTAGAATGGGGTGGTCTTTGATGACATCGTCGAGCATGTCCCATACTTCCAGTTTTGCCTTCTCCACCATCTTCTTTGCACTCTTTATGGTATGGACGAATCCTTTCTCTTTCAATTTTTTTATTATGAAGGGCTCGAAGAGTTCAAGCGCCATCTTCTTCGGAAGGCCGCATTCGTTCAATTTCAGTTCCGGCCCGATCACGATAACGCTTCGGCCGGAATAATCGACACGCTTGCCAAGAAGGTTCTGCCTGAACCTGCCCTGTTTCCCTTTGAGCATATCGCTCAACGACTTTAGCGGCCTATTGCCGGGGCCCAATACAGCCCTTCCGTGCCTGCCGTTATCGAATAGTGCGTCGACAGCTTCCTGCAGCATCCTTTTTTCATTCCTTATAATTATCTCAGGAGCCTTCAATTCCATCAATTTTTTAAGCCTGTTATTCCTGTTGATCACCCGGCGATATAGATCGTTCAGATCGCTCGTCGCAAACCTGCCGCCGTCCAAGGGAACGAGAGGCCTTAAATCCGGAGGTATGACAGGTATGATATCCAGTATCATCCATTCCGGCTTATTCCCGGAATTCTTAAATACCTCTATCAGCCGTAACATTTTTACATGCTTCTTCTGGGNNNNGACTTCGAATCCTTTATCTCTTTTTTAATCCTGCTGGAGAGTTTATCCAGATCTGCGTCCTTCAGGAGATCCTTTATGGCCTCGGCGCCCATCTTGGCGGTGAATTTCGCACCGAACTTCTCCCTCAGCTCCTTATATTTCTCCTCCGGTAAGAGTTCCATCTTCTTTAACGGGGTCTCGCCGGGGTCTACTACAATGTATTCTTCATAATAGATCACCTTCTCCAGGTCCCGCGAGCTTATCCCGAGAATGGCGCCAATCCTTGAAGGTATGACTTTGAAAAACCAGACATGGGATACCGGGCAGGCCAACTCTATATGGCCCATCCTTTCGCGCCTGACGCTGGAACGGGTCACCTCAACACCGCACCTGTCGCAGACTATGCCTTTATGCTTTATCCTTTTATACTTCCCGCAATTACACTCATAATCTTTGGTCGGGCCGAAAATCCTTTCGCAAAACAAACCGTCCTTTTCGGGCTTCAGCGTCCGATAATTTATCGTCTCGGGCTTCTTGACTTCGCCTTTTGACCACGATTTGATAATCTGCGGGGAGGCTATCCTTACCGTTATGGCATTGAAAGGATTGACTTCACTTATCATGCATTACATTCCTCTCCATCTTTATGTCCAGGCATAAACTCTGAAGCTCCTTCACCAGGACATTGAACGACTCAGGGGTCCCGCAATGAAGCTTATTGTCGCCTTTGACAATCGCTTCATAGATCTTGGTCCTGCCAAGCACATCGTCGCTCTTGACAGTCAAAAGTTCCTGCAGCGTAAATGCCGCGCCGTAAGCCTCAAGCGCCCAAACCTCCATCTCGCCGAACCTCTGACCGCCGAATTGTGCCTTGCCGCCAAGCGGCTGCTGGGTTACCAACGAATAGGGGCCTATTGAACGGGCGTGTATCTTGTCGTCTACCAGATGTGCCAGTTTCATAATGTATATATATCCGACTGTGACCTTCTGATCGAAGCATCTTCCTGTCAATCCGTCATAGACGGCCACCTTGCCTTCCAGCGGAAGGCCGGCCTTCTTCATCTCCTCGTTTATCTCGGACTCTGTAGCGCCGTCGAATACAGGGCACGATGCGTGAAATCCCAGTATCTTTCCCGCCCAGCCAAGGTGCGTCTCTAATATCTGGCCGACATTCATACGGCTTGGAACGCCAAGGGGGTTTAATACTATTTCGACGGGGGTCCCGTCGGCCAAGAATGGCATATCCTCTTCGGGAAGTATCTTCGCTACAACCCCTTTGTTCCCGTGCCGTCCGGCCATCTTGTCCCCTACCGATATCTTCTTCTTGCTCGCTACATAGACCTTCACCTTTTTTAATACGCCTGGCGGAAGTTCGTCGCCCCGCTTGACTCTGTCTATCTCCCTTTCGAGTTCAAATGATAGGTCCTCGATCTGCCCGTCGAGAAGCCTCGTGATTCTGGCTATCTCCTGTTCCAGGTTGGGATTATTGTATATCTTTATGCCTTCAAGGTCCCCTTTCTCCGCAATCCTTTTCAGGTCCCTTACGCGGACCGTTCGGCCCTGAGCCATCATAACCCTGCCGGATTCCTGATCCAGTAAACTGGCGGCCAGTCTCTGACCCACCAATAACTTATGAAGCTTCCGGTATTTCCCTTCTTTTATCTTTTGGATCTGAGCTTTGTAGGACTCCTCGATTGACTTAATCTCTTTGAGCTCCTCGGTCTTCTCTTCTTTTGTCTTCGAGCGGGATTCTCTCCTCGAAAATACGCGGACGTCCACAACTATCCCCTCAACTCCTGGAGAGGTTACGAGGGAGGTGTCTCTCACATCTCCTGCCTTTTCTCCGAATATAGCGCGCAGGAGCTTCTCTTCAGGAGAAAGTTCCGTTTCGGTCTTCGGCGTGACTTTGCCGACCAGGATGTCGCCCGGTTCAACCTCAGCCCCCAGTATGATGATGCCGTTTTTGTCCAACTTCCGTAATGCCTCTTCGCTCACGTTCGGGATGTCTCTGGTTATCTCCTCGTTGCCCAGCCGCGTCTCCCTTGCCTCAACCTCGAACTCTTCTATATGTATAGATGTATAAACGTCTTCACTAACCAGTCTTTCGCTTATCAGAATTGCGTCCTCAAAGTTATACCCTCTCCACGGCATGAAAGCGACCAGGACGTTCCTTCCTAAAGCGAGTTCGCCGTCTTTTGTGGATGCGCCATCCGCAATCACATCCCCTTCTTTTACCTTTTGTCCAAGCTTTACAATCGGCCTTTGGTTTATGCATGTGTTGGCATTGGACCTTTCGAATTTCCTTAAGATGTAGGCCTCGCCGCTTATGATGATCTCCTCGCTGTCCACGCCCGTCACTGTTCCCGCATTCTTTGCGACCACAACGGCGCCGGAATCTTTTGCGGTCCTATACTCCATGCCGGTACCGACCAGAGCCGCTTCAGTCTCCAGTAAAGGAACGGCTTGTCTCTGCATATTGGAGCCCATGAGCGCCCTATTGGCATCGTCATGTTCCAAAAATGGGATGAGGCTGGCCGCAACACTGACAAGCTGTCTTGGTGAGACGTCCATATACTGAATCTCTTTGGGAAGCGCCTTAAAGAAGTCGTCTTTAAACCTGCAGAATACCCTATCCTCTGTGAAATAGCCCTTGGAATCTATCCGCGCATTTGCCTGCGCGATTATATACATATCCTCCACATCGGCTGAGAGGTACTCTATCTTATCTGTGACCCTGCTATTTTCAACCTTCCTATAAGGCGTCTCGATGAAACCGAATTCATTTATACTGGCGTACGTGCTCAACGAAGAGATGAGGCCGATATTCGGCCCTTCCGGGGTCTCTATGGGGCATAGCCTTCCGTAATGCGAATAATGGACATCGCGCACCTCAAAACCGGCCCTTTCCCTGTTCAGGCCGCCGGGCCCAAGCGCACTCATGCGCCTTTTATGGGTCATCTCTGCCAAAGGATTAGTCTGATCCATAAATTGAGATAGCTGGCTCCTGCCGAAGAAATCCCTTATGACGCTCGATACCAACTTCGCATTAATGAGGTTATGCGGCATGATATTGGAGAGGTCATAAAGGTTCATCCTCTCTCTCGCTGTCCTATCCACCCTCACAAGACCTATCCTTATCTGGTTCAACAGTAGCTCCCCTACACAGCGTATACGTCTATTCCCTAAATGATCGATATCGTCGACTGTGCCTTCGCCGTTCTTCAAGGCTATCAATTTCAAAATCACCTGAATAAGGGTCTCTTTTGTAATAAGCCTCTCTTCCAGGGATAGATCCATACCCAGTTTTCGATTCAACATATAACGGCCGACGTGGCCAAGATCGTACCTCTTCTGGTCAAAGAAGAGCCTGTTTACGAGATTCATTGCAGACTCTAATGTAGGCGGGTCGCCGGGCCTCAGCTTCCTATATATATCGAATACCGCGTCCTCTTTGGTCTTGGTGTGATCCTTTTTTAATGTATTCGCCACTTCCGGATGGACCGTCCTGAAAACCTCTATATGCCTTATGGAGGATTCCCAGACCTTATCCACCATATCAGCTGCGAACTTTTCATTCTTATGGCTTATGACGAAATCTTTTTCTTTATCGACCAGATCGATCGCCAGAGTGCTGCCGACTAGCTTTTCGAGCTGCGAGCGCCGCGTTATATCATATTTCTCTACGCCGCTGAATGCCTTCAATATATCTTCATCCTGTGAATAGCCGAAAACCCTTAAAAGCGTTGTGGCCAGAAACTTTCTGCGCCTGTCAATATACACATATAGGACATCGTTAATATCGAATTCGAACTCGACCCAGGCGCCTCTATAAGGTATGATCCTTGCAGAATATATCTTCTTCCCGGTCGGGTGCATCTCTGATTCAAACGATATGCCGGGTGAACGGTGCAGCTGGCTGACCACGACCCGCTCATCCCCGTTTATTATAAAGGTGCCCGTCTCGGTTATGAGGGGCAGGTCCCCCAGATAGACCTCCTGTTCTTTGGTCTCTCGCTTGGATTTCAGCCTAAGCATTACACGCAATGCGCCGCCATAGGTCATCCCCATAACTGATACCGCTGGATCTCTTCCTCCAGTTCAAGCCGGTCCAGGCCGAGGCTGACCATCACCTCGCGGGGAATAAGCGGCTCGTAAACATCAAATTTGGGCAGGTCCCCTTCGTTGACGTCCAGCACGATCACATCCTCGAAATTAAGGTAACGCGTTTCGAACAACCCCAGGATCTGAAGCCCGCGCAGCGGCGAGCCGCGGAAGGCGACCAGCTCGCGGCTGATCTTCCCGTCGAAGATCCTGAACATCTCCTCCCGGTTGAAAGGCTCGTCGCGGAAACTCGCCGTCGCCAGTTCCTCCCTGACCTCGCACATCCGGGCGGCGATGTTAAGGTTCAGGGGATAATTTTTCATGAAACTTTTTTCCAGGAGTGTGTCCAGGAAACGCTGCAGGCACCCGGCGAAGTCCTGAAAATTATTCAGACGTTCCCACTCCGTGAAAAGCAGCCGGTGGATCTGTCCCAGTGTCCGCGCCAGGTCCGCGCGGGTGGTTTCGATCCCCAGACGTCCGGTCATCTCCAGCGTCAACGAATA
>JACROW010000091.1 GCA_016214245.1 Candidatus Omnitrophota bacterium
ACAACTTTTGCTGGGGCAATACTGATAAGCCTGACAGATTAGGCGGCCTGGTTAGGGCGTCACGTGCCTGTTACGATATCGCAAAGGGATATGGCGTCCCGCTCATCTCAGGAAAAGACAGCCTAAATAATGAGTACTCTACGGGGAGGAAGACCGTCTCAATACCGCCAACGCTTCTTATTTCGTGCATCGCGGTCATGGATGACGTTTAAAAGGCGATAAGTATGGATGCGAAGAAGCCAGGCAATTCAATCTATATCGTCGGACTCACATACAACGAACTCGGCGGCTCTCAATATTACAAGATGAAAGGTTTCATAGGAAACGATGTCCCAAAAGTTGACGCGCGATATGGAAGACAGCTTATGGCTGCATTAACTAGGGCGATAGGAAAAGGCTGCGTCAGGTCCTGCCATGACTGTTCGGAGGGAGGTGCGGCTGTGTCCCTCGCGGAGATGGCATTTGCCGGCGGATATGGCATGGATATAGATCTCGATATGCGTAATGATCTTTTGCTGTTCTCGGAATCGAACACGCGATTCATCGTAGAGGTTAAAGACGAAGATAAATTCATCCGTGCCATGAAAAGCATGCCGATATGGAAGATCGGCCGCGTCACAGATGGAAAGGCCTTTAGGATTTTCGGCAATGATAAAAGATTAATAATCAATACCACCATAGATAAATTGAAATCAGCTTGGCAAAGCGCATTTAAAGGGTTATGATGAAATGAACAAAGTGAAAGCCATTGTATTACGAACAGCTGGCACAAATTGCGATAAGGAGACGGCGTTCGCTTTCGAAGCGGTCGGAGCATCGGCTGAGCTTGTCCATATAAACGAGCTTACGAGAAAAGAGAAGGATCTAAATGGTTACCACATACTTGCCATACCCGGCGGATTCACCTATGGTGATGATATAGCAAGCGGCAAGATATTAGCCAATGAGTTAAAATTCAAGTTAGGAGAGGAACTCCAAAGATTTATAAACGACGGTAAGCTCATCATCGGCATATGCAACGGTTTCCAGATTTTAGTGAAAGCGGGTTTGCTCCCAAATCTATCAGGCGATTTTAGAACAATAGAGGCGACGCTGACCCTCAATGATTCAGCTAAATTCGAAGACCGCTGGGTCTATTTAAAACGACCTAACACCAAACGCCTAAGACCTAAGACCAAATGCGTATGGACAGAAGGTATAACTGATATAATATATCTGCCTGTAGCGCACGGTGAAGGTAAATTTATACCGAAGGATAATAGTATTCTAAAGCAACTCAAAGGAGAAGGCTTGATAGTATTTGAGTACGTCGATGAAAAGGGAAGGAGGGCGTCTTACCCATACAATCCAAACGGCTCAGTCGAAAATATCGCAGGTATATGTGACAAAACCGGACGAATATTCGGCCTTATGCCGCACCCAGAAAGACACGTGACGAACTACCAACATCCTCGATGGACTAGGGTTGCTTTAAACGGCATTGGCGATGGCCTTGCGGTATTTAAAAATGGTGTAAATTTTATAAAAAACTGTTTGTAATTTTTCTCTCTATAGTATATATTTATATTTAGAATGAGTAAGACTATAGAGGCATTGAAAAAGGCACCAGCCAAGATAGATGTATTGCATGAACATGTTGCCGACACTTATTTTTATCAAAAGGCTCGGAAGAAAAAAAGTAGGCACACACAAAATAGATTGAGGCTTGCGTTCTTAGCATCATCGCTCTTTGTCGCATCGCTTCTTTTAATTGCTGCTTCATCTTTTTTATACAAGCATCACATAAAATTTTTAAAAGAAAAAACGGTTAGCTCTGGAACGATAAAGATATTTAACGAGGGCCGCGTGAACAAAGAGATAATAAACCAACTCGAGTTCCGTGGCTACGCTAAGGCGCATAGCGAGCTCTCAAAGGAGCTTATAGTTTTAAACAATCCCAAAAAGTATAATTGGGCTGAACTCTCGATAGGCTTTAAATTTCCAATCAACTTCTCTAATAGAAAGCTTGCGTTAGCGCTCAGAGGTAAAACCGGTGGCGAAAAATTGCACCTTGTATTGCGGGATGATCGCAACAGATCTTGCAGGCTCCCAGACCTATATCTTATATCAAATTGGAAGACTGAGACTGTCTCCTTCGACGATGTCAAAGAAAATATCGATTTGTCGAAGATAACGCATTTAAGATTTGAATATGGAGACGTTGGCGAGTCGAGCAAAAGAATGGACTCGTTTATAGATGTTACGATATTTATAAAGACTATAGAGATATTAAGGGAGGGATAGCCCCATGAAGACGCTTTCTATAGCGAATCAGAAGGGCGGTTGCGGTAAAACGACCACCGCCATAAATCTATCCAGTGCGCTCGCAAGCTTAGGAAAGAAGATTCTTATAATCGATCTCGACCCGCAATCTCATGCGTCATTTGGTCTAGGGATATCCGATCAAGTGGTCGACAAGACGGTATACAATGTCTTGACTGATAACTCTGAAAAAAGACGGATGATAGATGACTGCATCCGTAACGTCTCGCAAAATCTAGATATAGTACCGTCCAATATACTCCTCAGCACATCAGAGCAGGAGCTAAAAGATAAAGAGGATGCTGTATCAAGGTTACATCAGGCCTTGTCAAACAATATCGTATCGTATGATTATGCGGTAATCGATTGCCCGCCAAGCCTCGGATTTTTAACATTTAACGCCTTGCGTGCAGCCGCTCTCGTCATCGTCCCGATAGATATGAGCGCATTTTCTCTCATGGGTGTTGGCAAGCTATTGGGAATGCTGGAATTGATAAAGATCAAGATAAACCACGCGCCCCGCGTAAATGCGCTTGCAACCATATTTGATAAGAGAACGAAATACTCTCAAGAGATGCTGGACGATATCAAGAGCTTCTTTAAGCAAGAGATGCTGGAGACCGTCATAAGAATGAACGTAACACTAAAGAGAGCAGCCTCTAAGGGTGTCTCAGTCATTCAGTTCGATAAAACAACCAATGGCGCGAGAGACTATCTCGCCCTTGCCAAAGAGATATTAAAAATAGATGGGTCTTTAGAGTTTGAGGCGGCAATGGCAGCAGTGGCACAAGAGACAAGCGCCCTTTCAGCTGCTTCAACCGAAACAAGATTTGCCATAAATGCGCCGAATGCGAAAGAGGTCTATCTCGTTGGAGACTTCAACCACTGGAAGATAAATGATGACAGCCGGCTATTGAGACATGATGATGGGAGATGGGAAAAGGCCCTTGTGCTTTCTCCCGGAAAATACCGATACAAATTCGTTGTAGATGGCGAATGGCTTTTGGATTCCGCCAATCCTGAAAAGGAACAAAATCCATTCGGAACCTTCGATTCGATAATGAAGTTCTAAAAAGGAGCCTAAAGAATGGCCATCCTTAAACAGGATTTTACAAAAGAAGATCCGTGGCGCATATTCCGGATAATGAGCGAATTTGTAGACGGTTTTGAGGAGCTCTCTGATATAAAACAAGCGGTGTCGATATTTGGTTCGTCGAAGTCCAAGCAAAATAATAAATTTTACAAGTTGGCAGAAGAGTTCGCTCGTCTCTTAGTGAAGAACGGGTATGCAGTGATAACTGGCGCTGGACCCGGCATCATGGAAGCTGCAAACAAGGGCGCTAAGGAAGCTGGCGGTGAGTCGATCGGTCTGAATATATTGATACCAATTACTCAAAAACCGAATCGATATGTAACGAAACTATTGGATTTTAAGTACTTCTTTTGCCGGAAGGTAATGTTCGCGAAATACAGCAAGGCGTTCGTTGTATTTCCTGGCGGTTTCGGAACATTGGATGAGTTCTTTGAGGCCGCGACCCTTGTCCAGACCAAAAGGGTTGAACCATTCCCCATCATCTTGGTGGGTAGAGAGTATTGGAAGGGGATGATAGACTGGATGCACAAGACACTAATATCGTATAAGACGATAGAAAAAGCCGAAATGAAGATATTCGATTGTTGCGATACGCCGTCAGAGATAATATCTTCGATAAATAAATTTTATCGAAAATGAAGAATAACCTGCCAGTAACATCACGCCTATTTCATTGGTCCAATAAGTCCTAATTAACAGCTTATAAGGCGCATAAATAAAAAGGATGGCAACAGCGCTTTATAGGTCACTCGTACCTTAAAGACCCGAGAACGGGTCAATCAGCTGTTGTCATCCATATATAAGTATACACTATGTTTTTGAAAAAAGCAAGGCTCAGCAATATTATCAATTTGTTGTAAATATTTGTAAATACGGTAGTTATGAATACCCACTATGACATAATTGTGGTCGGGGCCGGACATGCTGGCTGCGAAGCAAGCCTTGCGTCTGCAAGGCTTGGTCTAGAGACCTTATTATTGACGATGAACGTGGACACAATAGGGCTAATGTCTTGTAATCCCGCCGTAGGCGGCCTGGCAAAAGGCCAACTGGTTAAAGAGATAGATGCGCTCGGCGGCCAAATGGCTAAAGCTACAGATGCCACAGCGATCCAATTCAGACTCCTGAATACCAAGAAAGGGCCTGCCGTAAGGTCCAGCCGGGCACAGGTTGACAGGCAGGCATATAGGCTATATATGAAATCGGTCCTGGAAGGGCAGGCAAACCTGGATATAAAACAGGGGATGGTGGAAAGGATCCTAGTCAAAGGCGATTCGATAGAGGGTGTGACAACAACCCTGAATGAGACCTTCCTGTGCAAGGCGCTTATAATAACCCCCGGCACATTTTTAAACGGCCTTATTCACATAGGGCTTG
>JACROW010000103.1 GCA_016214245.1 Candidatus Omnitrophota bacterium
CTTCTCGCGTTCCTCGCGAGCCTTATCGCAGGATTACTCTGGACGCATGTCGGCGCGAGCACGCCTTTCTTATACGGCGCCGCGATGGCCGGTATTTCGTGTATAGCGTTTCTTATCTTTATGAAGCAAACTTCTAAGCCGGTTAGAATTGTAAAAAACCGAGGAGAGATATGATTAAAGGTTATCTCTTATTGCTGGCATCCACCTTCTCGATAGCGTTTTTACATGCTTTAGCTCCGGACCATTGGATGCCGTTCGCTGTTATAGGAAAGGCTCAAGGCTGGTCGAAACGGAAGCTCGTTCTTGTAACCTTCATATCCGGCATGGGCCACGTCGGCTCTACCATTTTACTTGGCTCTATAGGTATACTGCTCGGACTCAACCTATGGAGACTAAAAGGAGTGGAGTCTCAGCGCGGCCAGATCGCCCTATGGCTTTTGATAGGATTCGGTATCGCTTATACCATATGGGGACTGAAGAAGGCGCGCGATCATAGACATGAACATATCGATGCCGAAAGCGCCAAATTAAGGACAACGACGCTGTGGGCCCTGTTTGCGATCTTCGTGCTCGGCCCGTGCGAACCACTTATACCTTTGATGTTCCTCGCGACAGAATATGGATGGACAGGCATATTCCTGACAAGCCTTACCTTTTCTATTATCACTATATTTATGATGGTTCTCCAGAGCCTCCTCGCATCTATTGGCATCCAGTTGATAAAACACGATATCGCCGAGAGATATGCTCATGTCTTTGCAGGCATCGTCATAGTGCTCACAGGTGCTTTCGTGATGCTCCTTGGGATATAAATTTTTCATGGCGGAGAAACGATATAAGATAATCTATGAAGACGATTGGCTGATTGTCGTAGATAAGCCATCCGGCATGCTCGTCATACCTACCCCAAAGAAAGAGAGAAATACCTTAACGGATCTTCTGAATCAGGAGTTGGATGACCGCGGGGTCGAAGCCAATGTCTATCCCTGCCACAGGCTAGACAGGGAGACCTCGGGTCTCGTCATCTATGCTAAAGGTAAATCGGTTCAGAGTCTCATGATGGATGAGTTCAGGAAAAGGGCTGTTAAAAAGATATACACCGCTTTTACCCAAGGCACCGTCGATAAAAATTTCGATATGATAAAAAGCCGCATATATAACAGGAATAAACATAGAAATGAACTGGCGATAACAAAATATAGGGTCATCGAAAGGCGAAGGGGTTTCAGCATTGTGGAAGCGCAGCCTGTCACAGGAAGGACGAACCAGATTCGGATCCAGTTTAAGAATATAGGCCACCCTTTATTGGGCGAGAGCGTATACGCATTCAGAAAAGATTTCAAGCTAAGGTTCAAAAGGGTCGCGCTTCATGCGCAATCAATAGAATTTAGGCATCCGGTGACAAAGATAAGGCTACAGTTCACATCACCCTTGCCGGAGGATATGGAACGATTCAAAAGGATATGAACTTAAAAAATATTGATAGCTATTTCAGCGTCTCTTTAAGCGGGATGCGAAAGATCATAAAAGATTTTCAGTCAGAAATGGAAAAAGGCCTCTCCGGGGAAAAGTGTTCTTTAAAGATGATCCCGACGTATGTGGATAGGCCGACCGGAGAAGAGAAGGGCAGCTTCATTGCCCTCGATCTTGGCGGGACGAACTTTAGAATTTTGGGAGCAGAGCTCAAAGGAAATGGTAAATATAAGGTATCCAGAGTAAAAAAGTTCGTCTTAGGAAAGAGATATATTACAGGCACCGCCAGGCAGTTTTTCGACTTCATCGCCGGCTGTATCAAAACTTTTATCAAAAGAAGAGCAAGGGTAGCGCAGGAAGAGCGCGCGGTCGGATTCACCTTCTCATTTCCTGTAGAGCAGACCGGCACAGCGAGCGGAACGCTTTTACGCTGGACAAAAGGCTTCACTGTGAAAGGTGTGATAGGTCACGACGTCGTCAGATTGCTTAACGAAGCCCTCGCGAGAAAGGGCCTTCCTGGTGTGAGAATAGCAGCACTCGCGAATGATACGGTCGGCACCCTCGTCAGTCGAGCCTATGAGGATCGGCATTGCGATATAGGCGTGATATTGGGGACAGGCACGAACGCATGTTACTTGGAAGAGCTGTCAAATATTTCAAAGTGGCATGGTTACCGGACCTCGAGCGGCCGGATGATAGTCAATATAGAATGGGGCAACTTCGATAGCCTTCCCATGACTTCTTATGATGGACAGGTGGATAGGACATCTGATCGTACAGGACAGCAGACCCTGGAGAAGATGGTTTCAGGAATGTATCTGGGCGAGATAACGAGGCTCATATTGAAGGATCTCTTAAAATGGAAGATGCCCCAAAGTTTCAAAACAGAATATATGTCGGTAATCGAATCTGACGAATCGGCCAGCCTTTCCAGGACAGGCAGCCTCTTAAAGAAAATAGGCATTAAAAATTCGACAATAGATGACAGGAGATTGATTAAAAAGATATGCGGCATGGTATCGTTAAGGGCCAGCCGCATCAGCGCAGCAGCCATCGCGGCTGTGATCAGGAAGATCGATCCGGCCCTCTCCAGAAACCACACGGTAGCGATAGACGGCACCTTATATGAGAAACACCCCCGATTTTCAGATCATATAAAAGATGCCTTAAAAGAGATATTCGGGAAGAAGGCCTCACGGATCAAGACGGTCCTCACCAAAGACGGTTCCGGCAAGGGCGCGGCCATCATAGCAGCCACCGCTACGCATGACTATCATGACTAAAGCGAATATCAAATGTCCGGAATGTAAGCATATTCAGAAGATTGAAATCCCCGAATCGAGTTGCGTCCCTTTTTACAAGTGTGATGGATGCGGCAAGATAATCTCTGCGCCCAAGGATGTCTGTTGTGTTATTTGCGCATATTCTGATAAGAAATGTCCAGTGGCAAAGTGAATAAGAGGATCTACCTAAAGACGTTCGGCTGACCCTTGGTTACAGTATTACAGACTGATAATACATTTTTTAGATGATGTCTATAATAGTGCTTAGTGCTTGATTTATAATGAGTTGC
>JACROW010000092.1 GCA_016214245.1 Candidatus Omnitrophota bacterium
ATTACATGCCCTCTTAAATCGCCGACGCGGCAGGGATATCTATGATATTCTATTTATGTTGGGGAAGAGATTCCCATTTGATGAAAGTTTTTTAAGAGAACTTGGGATTAAAAGTGATGGAAAGAAAGTTTTGATCGAACACATCGACAGCTTAAGTGAATCAGAGCTCGAAACGCTCGCAGCCCAAGTTAGGCCATTTTTATTCAGAGAAGAAGAAGCCGAACTTGTAACGAATGCGAAAAAAGTACTAAGAAGCCTTTTGGACAAATATTGAGCCATGATAATAGATACCCACTGCCATCTCGATTTTAAAGATTTCGATCAGGATCGGGATGGCGTTATAGATAGGGCCAGAAAGGCCGGTGTAAATAGGATCGTAAATGTCGGAAGTTCGATTGAAGGAACCCGCCGTTCGATAGAGCTCGCCAAGAGGTACGATATCGTCTACGCCTCGCTCGGGGTCCATCCTCATGAAGCAAAATCCGTAACCGATAAGACAATAGATGATTTTAGGGCCCTCGCCAAAGAGCGGAAGGTGGTTGCGATAGGCGAGGTCGGCCTGGATTATTACAGGAACTTATCCCCGAAGGAAGTTCAAGTAGGGGCCTTCAAAAAATTTATACATCTGGCTGGCGACCTCAAATTACCTATGATCCTGCATTCAAGAGAGGCCGACCGCGAAGTCCTCGACATATTAAGAAAAGAGAAGGAAAAAGACCAGACAGGCGTCATGCACTGTTTTTCAGGCGATGAGGATTTTTTGAAAGAATGCCTTGATCTGGGATTGTTTATTTCATTTACCTGTAACCTCACGTTCAAAAATGCAAAAAATCTTCGGGAGGTAGCGAAAGGCGTTCCCGCAGAGCGGCTCCTATTGGAAACTGATGCGCCATTTTTAGCACCTCAAGAATTTAGAGGCAAGCGAAACGAACCTTCGTATCTGGTATATTTAGTTGAGGAGTGGTCTAAGGTTTTAGGATTGTCGAAAGATGATATCGCTCGTATTACCACCCATAATGCAAATAGGCTTTTTAAATTAAATATAGAAGAACCTTCTGAAATTGCATATCCGATAAGAGATTCGCTATATCTCAATATAACTAACGAATGCACGAACGCCTGCGATTTCTGCATAAGGTATTACTCCGGATTCGTCAAGGGGCATAATTTAAGGCTTGGTAAGGAGCCAACCTTAGAGGAGATCCAGAATGCCATCGGCGATCCAAAAAGATACAAGGAAATCGTATTCTGCGGTTACGGGGAGCCGACGACAAGGCTGGACGTCATAAAGGCTGTATCAAAAGAATTGAAAAGTAATGGCGTAAAGGTAAGGCTCGTCACGAATGGCCACGGAGACCTGATAAATTCTAGGCCTATCGTGAAAGAGCTTCTAGGCTTAGTCGACAAAGTTTCGGTCAGCCTAAATGTTGACACTCAAGAGCAATACAATAAGATATGTAAACCCAATTTCGGCGCCGATACTTATAAAAAAGTTCTCGACTTCGCAAAGGACTGCATCAGGAATAATATCGAGACTGAAATCACATGTTTAGATTTGCCCGATGTTGATATAAAAAGATGCGAGCGGATCGTGAAAGAATTAGGCGCTATTTTTCGGTTAAGAAGAATGGGAGTTACGGGTTAGGATGACCGGGATCGGATATTTTTTAAGAAAAGAGCGGCTTTATATACTTTTACTCGTCTTTATCATCCTGATGAATGTGCTCATGGGTATATCAGACGAGGACAAGGGGAAAACCGGCAAGGCGATAGATTTTAGTTTAGAGAAAAAGAAGGAGGGTATAGAAGATATCTTCTTAAAGCGCGAAGAGATGGAGAAGGTGCTGCGTCAAAAGAAGCCGTTGGCAATGCTCTTCAGCCTCGCATCCCTACTCGTACTGGCGATTCTATCTTTAGGGATTGTGATAGATGTGATTCTGGCTTCTTTAAAAATGTCCAAGAAGACTTTAGACATACAAACACATAAAGTGAAGGTGGTAAGATGGAATGTCCTTGATGTCAGCAGGGTCGTGATATTATTTTTATTCTTCGGCTATATGGTGATTCTTATTGAGTCCGCCCTCATCGGGACATTCCCAATACTAAAAAATGATAATTTCAGGATGATGCTCAATTCATCCATCCTCGATGTCTTGGGAGTTATATTCGTGATATATTTTACAGTCGTCCAATATAAAGAGGATTTGGTATCCATCGGTCTTTCCATAAAGAATTTTTTCAAGAATGTCTTTTATGGGATGGCCGGCTATATCGCAACGGTTCCCGTTTTGATAGGGGTCTTGGCCGTGATAGTTTTGATAATACACTTAACGAAATATGTCCCGGAGAAACAACCCGTTGTCGAACTATTCTTAAAAGAGGAGAACGCACGATTCCTTGTATATTCGAGCGTCTTCGCCGCAGTGGTCGGACCATTCATAGAGGAGCTATTCTTCAGGGGCTTCATGTACAACGCCTTTAAGAAATACATCGGCATATTTTGGGCTACTATATTCACAGCCGGCATCTTCGCCGCCCTCCATACGAATATCGTCGGATTCTTGCCGATAATGATATTGGGGATTACATTGGCGTATTTATATGAAAAGACAGGGACTTTGGTGTCGTCCATAACGGTCCATATCATACACAATCTAAGTATGGTCTTTCTGATATTTTTGATTAAACAGGTAAAGGCTTAAGGGTATGTCGAAGGTTGCTCTAATCAGATGCATTAATTACGAACAGGATAGAGTTTACGGTGCTGTGAAGCGGGCTGTCGATCTCATTGGCGGCATCGGGGAATTCGTCAAGCCGGGCATGAAGATCCTGTTGAAACCAAACCTGCTTTCGGCCCGGCCGCCGGAAGAGGCAGTCGATACGCATCCGGAAGTTGTCAGGTCTGTAGCGCGATTGGTGAAGACTCAAGACGCTGTACCTATTATCGGAGATTCACCAGGGGGTTATGGCAAAAATGTAGATGATGTATTTGAAAAATCCGGCATGAAGAGAATGGCCGGAGAGGAAGGCGTAGAGCTGGTGAAATTCACTAACTCAAGATTTGTCGATGGCATACCGATCAGCCGTTATGTCTTCGATGCGGATTTAATGATATCCATTCCGAAATTTAAAACCCATTCCATAACTGTGCTGACGGCAGCCGTAAAAAATACTTTTGGAACCGTAACAGGCTTATACAAGGCGGAGTGCCACTCACGCGCTCCGAAGGAACAGGACTTCGCGAAGATAATAGCGAAGGTTCACTCCATATCAAAACCCGCTCTCACGATATTAGATGGAATCGTAGCTATGGAAGGGGATGGACCATCCGCCACGGGGATTTTAAGGAATATGAATCTTATTATGGCCAGCCGAGATGCTGTTTCAATAGATTCCTGTATCGCGAAGATAATGGGGCTTCATCCTCTCGATATCCTTGTTACGAGAGAGGCCTATAAGATGGGCCTTGGCGAGGCCGACCTATCCCGTGTAGAAACAGTCGGGGATGGAATAGAGACTTTCATCGCAAAGGATTTTAAATTGCCCCAGACGACGCCTTTGAAATTATTGCCCAGGGTTATCGCAAACAGCATAGCTAATTTCATCAAGTTCAAACCAGTCATTGACAAGGGACTTTGCACTAACTGCAAGCTTTGCAAGGTAAGTTGTCCTGTAGATGCGATCACATCGGATGAAGATTATTGTAAGATAAATTACACAACCTGCGTGAGCTGCATGTGCTGCCACGAGGTTTGTCCATATAAAGCGATTCATATAAAGAGAAATATATTGACGAAGATGGTGTGGGGATAAGATGCCGGTAGAGACGATAAGCTGGAAGAACAAAAAAGTTAGATTGATAGACCAGACCCTGCTGCCGCACAGATTTAAATATATCATATGCGATGACATAAGAACTCTTTGGAAGGCGATAAGGACATTACAGGTTCGAGGAGCGCCGGCAATAGGCATCGCAGGGGCATTGGGCGTAGTTTTAGCAGCAAATAGCTCTAAAGCGAAACGCTTCGGTGGATTCTTTAAGGATCTGAATCGAAGCATAAAATTTTTAGCCTCTTCAAGGCCTACTGCTATAAATTTATTCTGGGCGCTTGGGAGGATGGAATGTGTTGCGAAAGCGAATAACGATAAACCTATAAGCGAGATCAAAAAGATTTTGCTGAAAGAGGCGCTCAAGATTATAGACGAGGACAAGGCCAGTTGCCGCAGGATGGCAAGATATGGTGCCAAGTTGGTGAAAAACGGCGATGCCATTTTGACCCACTGTAACGCTGGCGGGCTTGCCACAGCAGATTATGGGACCGGCCTTGGAGTTTTATTCGAGGCGAAGAGACGGGGTAGGCATTTTAAGGTTTATGTCGATGAGACGCGGCCGATGCTACAAGGTGCGAGGCTTACAACTTGGGAACTAATGCACGATGGCATCGATGCCACTTTAATCTGCGACAATACGGCGGCGAGCCTTATGGAGAAGGGCAAGGTCAACAAAATTTTCGTCGGTGCGGATAGAGTCGCTAGGAATGGCGACACGGCGAATAAGATCGGCACATATAGTTTGGCGGTTTTAGCTAACCATCATCGCATCCCTTTTTATGTTGTCGCTCCGGTATCGAGTTTCGACTTTCGGATAAAATCCGGTAAGGATATTCCGATCGAAGAACGTGACGCGAAAGAGGTGAGGTCGGTTCTGGGGAGAGTTATCGCACCAAAGAATGTCAAGGTCTATAACCCGGCGTTCGACGTTACGCCTAATGAATTGATAACTGCAATCATCACAGAGAAAGGCATATTCAGAAAGCCGTATGTGCTAAGCTTGCGAAAATTAAGGAAATTAGGGTATAGGGATGAGAATAAAAGATATAGGTGAGATAAGATTGATTAAGCGGGCGGCTGGAGACTTTCGCCTCGACAGGTCCGTCGTAAAAGGTTCTGGCGATGACACAGCGGTCATTAGATGGGCGAAGAATAAATACTTACTTTTCACCTGCGATATGTCAATAGAGGACGTCCATTTCAAACTCGGTGAAGCCACGCCTTTTCAGATAGGATGGAAGGCTCTTGGCCGAAATATCAGCGATATAGCCGCAATGGGAGGCGTGTCGAGGTATGCCTTGGTATCTATCGGGATAAATCCTGATCTGCCGGTTTCGTTTTTAAACGGTATTTGTAAAGGCATGAAGACCCTTGCGGATAAATTCAATATAAATATAGTCGGCGGCGATATGGCGAGGTCGAAGAAATTGGTTATAGATATCTCCTTGATAGGCGTTACTCCTAGATTAAATGAGGCTCGCAAATTGGTGAAAGAGTTTAAGATAAATTCAATGATAGATATCTCTGATGGACTCGTTCTGGATTTGTGGCGCATACTGAATGCCAGCAAAGCCGGCGCGAGGATTTATCAAAATACGATTCCACTTTCGAAAGACGCAGACTCATTCGAAAAAGCTGTTTACGAAGGGGAGGATTTCGAGCTCCTCTTTACGATGAATGCGAAAGAGGCAAAGCGATACTTCAGGACCGCCCTCGCCAAAATGGAGACGCCTGTTACATTGATTGGCGAGATAATGCCAAGAAGATTCGGCTACAAACTCATCGATAAGGCCGGAAGAATAAGCCCCTTGAAGGCGAAAGGCTTTCTACACTTTTGACGATGATCTCAAATAGCGTCGAGGAGACGATAAGGATCGGTGCCAAACTCGGCAGGACCTTAAAAAAAGGCGATTGTATCGCGCTCATCGGAACCCTTGGATCAGGGAAGACGATCTTGACAAAAGGTATAGCAAAAGGCTTAAGCGTTAAAGACGTCCGATATGTAAATAGCCCCTCTTTCGTTATCATAAAGGAATACAAGGGAAAAATTCCCCTCTACCATTTCGATCTATATCGGATCGATAAATCTACGGTGCTCGATTCAGAAAGCTACGAGGAGTATTTTTACGGCGACGGTGTGGTGGTCGTAGAGTGGGCTGACAAGATACGTCAGTTGCTGCCGCGTGAGTATATTGAAGTAAAATTGTCAGTGACAGGGGAGAACAGGAGGAGGATAGAGATAAAAAAGTGAAGCTGCTAGCGATAGATACATCAACGGACTATCTAAGTTTAGCGATTATAAACGGCGATAAAGTTTCGGCTAAGTTCCATAAGAAAGCCGAGCGGGAACATTCGCGCCTCTTGGTGCCTATGATAGATAGATTATTGAAAAAGACGAAGACGAAACTGAAAGATATCGACGGCTTTTGTGTAAGTATCGGTCCGGGTTCGTTCACGGGCCTACGTATCGGAGTTACGGTCGTAAAAGGTTTAGGTTATTCATTGAAGAAGCCTATTGTTGCGGTGCCTACGCTTGATGCCATCGCCCAAAATGCCAAAGGCTTTTGCGGGATAATCTGTCCTGTTTTGGACGCGAAGAAGAATAAGGTCTACGCATGTTTGTATAGGTCTGACACTAAGCGTATCAAGCGGATTTCAAAGTATTTATTATTGCCGATGGAAGGCTTGATGGACAGGGTAAAAAGGCTAAAAGGCAAAATATTTTTTTTGGGCGATATGGATGGTCTCACAAGGAAGAATATCGATTGGCATCCGAAGGCAGAGGTTGTGGCGAAACTTGGATTCGAAAATTTCAAAAAGAAAAGATTCGTAAACCCCGAGGATCTGGAACCGCTTTATCTATATTCGAGGGAGTGCGATATCACCGGCAGATGAGTAAAGAGATCTTAGTCAAAACCAGAAACGGCATTGTGAGGACAAGACACCGGCCTACATGGGCTGAAATCGACCTGAAGGCTATAGCATATAATTATAGACAGGTGAAGCGTCTAGTCGGTAAAGCCGTCAAGGTGATGGTCGTCGTGAAGGCGAATGCCTATGGCCACGGCACGGTGGAGATTTCTGCCACATTGGAGAAACTGGGCGTCGATTATTTGGGTGTAGCGACAACGGATGAAGCTATGAGGCTGAGAGACCACGGCATTAAATCACCCATATTGATCCTGGGTTCAGTTCTTCCCGAAGAGGTCAAACCAGCGATAGAGAAGGATGTAACATTGACTTTATGCAGCTATGAGTTGTTAGAAGCTATCAAAAAGGAGACGCAAGATCGTTTTCGAGCCAAAGTTCATATAGAGATAGACACCGGAATGGGCCGAATTGGAATCTGGCATGAAGAGGCAATAAAGTTTATAAAAAATATAGCCCAAGAAAAGTGTATATTCATCGAAGGA
>JACROW010000093.1 GCA_016214245.1 Candidatus Omnitrophota bacterium
AAGAAAGACGAAGCGATATTTTTCTCTCTTTGTAGACATGGAAGATATTTTTTGTAGTATAAATATTTGAGTAGGACAAGGGAATCAGTTTTACAAAATCTCAAAGTCCACATAACTTTTCTATTATCATTTTTTCTACTCTTCCATCCGCTTAGACTTCCGTTAATTCCCAAAGCGTTTTTTATACATTGTCGGATCCATTTTATATGAGGAAAACTGGCAGATCGAAAAGTAATATAAAGTCTATCATATGTATAGATTTTTTCTTTATATTTATTATGTTTATCTACATAGTGAATGATAGACCCATCGCCATCCATGTGGCCTCTTAGAAAATCAGCAAAATATCTTTTGGGTATCTTCATCGAAGATAGATTAAATGTTTTGTTCGGCATTAATCCGATTTTCAGCAACTGATTATAGAATCTAGTACTTCCAAAAGTAACCTTGTAACATTGTTTTTTTGATTTACCGCCAGCAGGACCTATTCTATTTTCCAAATGAAGACATCTTTTAAAAGTCTGTAACAATTGTTCATCCGAAGAAGTTAAAGAGATATGCCTTCTATCTTTAGATAGATTTCCATCGGTAGTAATTAAACCTATAGCATAGGCAATGTCTGATGTCCATGGTATCATAAGATTTTGATTAAGATTTGGTGCCAGAGGAGGGAGTCGAACCCACATGTCCTTTCGGACAACGGTTTTTGAGACCGTCATGTCTACCTATTCCATCACTCTGGCAAAGTATTGTGAAACTATGAGGATTTAGATATCTTAATTTAACACTGCGCCTTATATTTTGTCAAACCTTTTTATTGACCCCTTTGATGTGTATATGCTAAAATTACTACCTATGCGCATCGGAGTACATGTATCCATAGCAGGCAAGATATACGAGTCGGTTGAGCGAGCGAAGCTTTTAGGCTGCAATACGATGCAGATATTCAGCCGAAATCCAAGAGGGTGGCAGGCTGCCAAGCTTATCGATTCAGATATTGAGGAGTTTAAAAGGTTAAAGGCCAAGTACGATATAAAACCGGTTGTAGTTAATATCCCGTATATAATCAACCTCGCAACACCCGACGATAGATTATATAAAAAATCAATTAACGCATACATAGAAGATATAGAAAGGGCCGACGCATTGGAGGCAGAATATTTCGTCACGCATCTCGGAAGCCATGTCGGAAGCGGAGAGGATAATGGCATAAGGCGATTCGCGAAAGCGCTCGAAGAGATTTTAAAACGCGCCAGGCCGAAAGCGACTATACTTTTAGAGGACACAGCAGGGGCCGGCTCATGGATAGGGTATAGATTTGAGCATTTAAGGCGTATAATAGACGGTTCCGGCAGCACGAAGAAGCTCGGCGTCTGTTTAGATACAGCCCACACCTTTGAATCAGGCTATGACATAAAGACGGAGGGAGGCTTAAAGTACACACTAAGCGAATTCGACAAAATACTGGGTTTGAATTTAATCAAAGCGGTCCATTTTAATGACAGCCTTTCGCCTCTAAACTCTCACGTTGACAGGCACCAGCATATAGGGAAGGGCAGGATAGGTTTAACGGCCATGGGCCGAATAATAAACCACCCGGGATTGGGAGATGCGGCATTTATAATGGAAACCCCAAAGAAAACAGATAGAGATGATAAGATGAATATCGCCACAGCAAGAAGGATTTGCAAGGGAAGATGAGCACCGAGAAATTATATCCATTTGACAAGATAGAGCCGAAGTGGCAGAAGTTCTGGGTCGATCATAAACTCTTCAGGGCCGACACAAACAATTGCAATAATAAATACTACTGTCTGATGATGTTCCCGTATCCGTCCGCTGCGCTTCACGTCGGCCACGGGAGGAATTACATCATCGGCGATGTTGTGGCGCGGTACAAGATGATGCGCGGATTTAATGTCCTGACACCAATGGGCTGGGATGCGTTCGGCCTTCCGGCAGAGAATGCCGCGATAAAAGGGGGTTTACATCCGAAAGTCTCCACCCTGAATAATATAAAGACTATGAAGAAACAACTTCGTCAATGGGGCGTGGAGTACGATTGGACGAGAGAGGTGACCTCGTGCCTGCCTGACTATTACAAGTGGACGCAGTGGATATTTGTAAAACTTTATGAAAAAGGCCTGGCATACAAGAAGAAGGCATTCGTGAACTGGTGCCCTTCATGTAAGACCGTCTTGGCGAACGAGCAGGTCATAAACGGCGTCTGCGAGAGATGCGATACAGAAGTGACGCAGAAAGACCTCGAGCAGTGGTTCTTCAAAATAACCCATTACGCCGAGAGGCTATTGGACGACCTCGATAAGCTAAATGAATGGCCGGAGCGCGTCAAGCTGATGCAAAAGAATTGGATAGGTCACAGCGAGGGCGTTGAGATAGAATTCAAAATCGAAGGGTCGGGTGAGACGCTGAAGTGCTTCACGACGAGGATCGACACAATCTATGGTGCCACCTTCATAGCGCTTGCGCCAGAACATCCGCTGGCGGATAGCCTCATCAAAGGGCTTAAGAACGAAAAGGATACTGCTAAAGAGATACAAAAGATGCGGGGTGAAAGCAGGATTTCCCGCATCCGGATAGATGTAGAAAAAGAAGGGATCTTCACGGGGAGGTACGTCATAAACCCTGTGAATCAGGAGAAGATTCCCATCTGGATCGCAAATTATATTTTGATGGAATACGGGACAGGCGCCATAATGGCTGTGCCCGCGCACGACCAGAGAGATTTTGAATTCGCAAAAAAATACAAACTGCCTATCAAGGTAGTTATAGATGATCCGAGTACCCCTTTGGACCCGAAGACGATGAAGGAAGCGTATATAGGTGAAGGCATCATGGCGAATTCCGGTAAGTTCAACGGCCTTGAATCCCAGGCTGCCATAGAGAAAATAGCAGATTATTTTGAGAAAAATAGATTCGGCAGAAGGGCTGTTCAGTATAAGTTAAGGGACTGGCTAATCTCGCGCCAGAGATACTGGGGTGCTCCGATACCTATAATCTATTGCGAAAGATGCGGGACTATTCCGGTGCCCGAGAGTGAGCTGCCGGTCACGCTTCCTGAGGATGTCGAGTTCAGGCCCACAGGAGAATCGCCGTTAAAGCTATCCGAGGATTTTGTAAATACAATCTGTCCGAAGTGCAAGAACAAGGCAAGAAGAGAGACTGACACCATGGATACGTTCGTCGATTCAAGCTGGTATTTCCTTCGCTACATAACGCCCGATTTAGAAGATAGACCCTTCGACACAGAAACCGTGAACAGATGGCTTCCGGTTGATCAGTATATAGGAGGCGTAGAGCACGCCATATTGCATCTACTGTATTCAAGATTCATAACGAAGTTCCTGCATGATATAGGGATGGTCGGTTTCGATGAGCCTTTCAAGAATCTATTCACCCAGGGCATGATAATAAAAGATGGCGCAAAGATGTCGAAATGAAAAGGAAATGTTGTGAGCCCTGACGAGTTGATCGCAAGATACGGAGCGGATACGGTGCGGCTCTACACGTTATTCATAGGCCCGCCTGAAAAGGATGCGGAATGGTCAGATAGAGGCGTAGAAGGCGCATATCGTTTTCTCGGCAGGGTGTGGAGGTTGATGACGAAAGCTCAAAATTCAAAACTCAAACCTCGCATAAACCCAACATTACACTAAGAGAGGTTCCGCGAAGCGAAAATAAAAAAGACCTCACAGAAGACGGTATGAAACTGAGGAGGAAAACGCACCTGACGATAAAGAAGGTCACAGAAGATTTGGATGGCGGCTTTCATTTTAATACGGCCATAAGCGCCGTGATGGAGCTTGTCAATGAGATGTATGACGTTATGGCGAAGCCAAATGTGACAAATCCCATATCCGGTGATATTCTGAAAGAAGCGGTCACGGCCGTTATCGTATTGCTTTCACCCTTCGTGCCGCATCTGGCCGAGGAGTTATGGCAGGCCCTCGGCAAAAGGTCCAGCATCTTTAAATCGGAATGGCCGTCATATGATAAATCTGCTATTCTGGAAAAGGTTGTTACTGTCGTGATTCAGATAAATGGCAAATTGAGATCACGGATAGATGTCCCATTCGATATGAATGAGGATGAGTTAAAAAGGTCCGTTTTGGGTGACGCGAAGGTAAAGGATTTGATTCGGGACAAAGCGATAAGAGATTTCATAGTCGTTCCGAAAAAACTGGTCAATATTGTATGTTCGATCTCGAAAGATTAGAGAGGGGCATTGTAATATTTTTGATATCCGGAATTCTTTCGGGATTGGGGATAATAGCATATAAAAAATCCAATTCTTCCCCGGACCTAAAGATAAGTAATTTTAGCACGGAAGATATAAAAAATGTCGATGAGCTTATTGAGGAGGCCAGCCTTATTAATATAAATGAAGCCGGGATGGAAGAACTTATGAGGCTTAAAGGCATAGGAGATGTCACAGCCCGACGCATAGTGGATTACAGGGCCGACCGAGGCCGGTTCAGCTCTAAAGAAGAGATTAAAAATGTGAAGGGGGTGGGCGATAAGCTCTTCGAGGAGATCAGAGATTCTATAACTGTAGAATGAATCCCAAGAGGCCCATCGTCTATCTTGCGATCCCGCTTTGCCTCGGTATATTCACCGCCACCCTCTTTAAGATCCCCCTAGTTTATCCTTTCATCTTAAGCTCAAGCCTTCTAATACTTGCCTTATCCTTCCTGAAGAAGAATATCGTATCGCATGTAACTTTATATCTTGCCATATTCTTCTTGGGAGCCGTCCTCTTTAAAAATTCCGATATATTGGAGACCAGCCACATATCCCGCTTCACACCCGAAGACGAAAAAAAGGTATTTTTAAGAGGCGCGGTAGTTGACGACCCTATTATCAGCACCCCATTTTATAAAAGCGAAAAGACGGCTTTCGTGCTGAACGCACATTCTTTTAAAGAGGACTCCGTATGGAAAAGGGCAACTGGCTTGGTCAAGGTAGACGTTTATAGAAATACTATGCGAAAAGGTAATTTAGGGTTTGGAGACGAAGTTATCCTGGAAGGTCTCATATCAAGGCCCAACAGCTTAAGGAACCCCGGCCAATTCGACTATTCGAAGTATCTTGAGATAAAAAATATCCATTCCGTTCTTAAGGTCAAGGATGGGTCTTTCATTAAGCCAGTTGGCATCGCCTCCTCAAATCCTGTTAAAAAGGCAGCATATAATATAAGGCACAGGATCAGAAATTCTATAGACGAATATTTCAATGCACCCTTCAACGGATTTTTGAAGGCCATTCTCATCGGCGACAGGAGCACTTTAAAAACCGCGCTCAAAGAAGACTTTGTAAAGACAGGGACTGTTCATATCTTAGCGATAAGCGGCTTGCATGTCGGCTTGATAGCGGGCCTATTTTTATTTCTATTCGGGTTATTAAGAATTCCCCTTAAGCCGAAACTCGCCCTTACGGCAGTCCTTGTGATTTTTTATTCCTTCATCGCAGGCTCAAGCCCGCCTATAGTCAGGTCCGCGATAATGTTCTCTATATTTGTTCTCGGCTATCTTATAAACAGGGAGGCGGATATCCTGAATTCACTCGCCGCCGCCATGTTCCTCATCCTTTTATGGAATCCGAAAGAGCTCTTCGACCCCAGTTTTCAATTATCGTTCGCTTCTATTGCGAGCATTGTGATATTCGCACCAAAGATAGATGGGATATTCGGCCTAAATGCGCCTATGAGATATTCTTCTGTAGGTAGGATTCGGGCGTATCTATTGAAGAGTGTATCAGTTTCAATAGCCGCCTGGTTAGGAGTCTGGCCGCTCATAGCTTTCTACTTTAATATAATCTCACCCGTAGCTATAATCGCGAATATCATTGCCATCCCTGCCTTATTTGTGATGATGGCCGTATCTTTCTTATTTATATTTGTGCGCGAAATCTCAAATTACCTTGCGCAGTATCCGGCTTCTGTTTTATATATAATCCAAAAGATATTATTTTTTATAAACCATAGGCTATCCGGATTGCCGCTTTCACATTTTCGAATCGCATCGCCATCCGTCGAACTCACGCTTCTTTATTATGCGCTCATCTCTTTATTGATTCTGCCAATAGCAACGACGATCAGGGGCATTAAGATACATAGAAAACATCTCCTCATGGTCATATTATTACTATTTAACATATCGATTTGGAAACATGTTATAAATTTAGAAAGTGAATTCCTTAAGGTGACTTTTTTAGATGTGGGGCAGGGCGATTCGATTTTGTTAGAGCTTCCGAAAAGAGGGGCAATCTTAATCGATGGAGGCAGTGGTGGTGAGGAGGAGAAATTTGATATAGGGAGGGCCGTGATAGCTCCCTATCTTTGGAATAACGGCATATACAGGCTCGATGCCATAATTGCAACCCATTTTCACGAGGATCACCTGGGAGGCATACCCTACATATTGAAAAATTTTGATGTGGGGTGCATTATCGACAACGGCACCGCAACCGCTCCGGACAACAGGTTATACAATAGATACAAAAGAATCATAAACGGAAAGGGCATTCGTCATCTTATCGTTGGTGAAGGCGATGAGGTGAGGTTTTCAAACGACGTAAGACTTTTTATATTGAACCCAGTCAAGGATTGTGATTTGGTCGATTCGAACGATAACTCTATAGTCGTGAAGTTGGTATATAAAGGAAAGTCCGTCCTTTTTTGCGGTGACATCACAGATAAAGCTATGAAGCGCCTTGCCTCTTACGGCGGATTTTTAAAATCCGATATTTTGAAAGTTCCTCATCATGGAGGCCGTCTTGGCGACAGCGATACAGTAGGAAATTTTTTTAAAAAAGTTTCCCCAGAAATTTCCATAATAAGCGTCGGAAGAAAGAATCGTTTTAAGGCACCTTCAGATAATACACTTAAAATCATAACTTCTTTAAGTTCAGTAAGTTATACAACAAAATATAATGGCGCCATAATTTTACTGATAGATGGACGAGCTTTTAAGGCGGAAGCATTCGTAAAGAAATAACTAACTTTTTTATTCCTTATCTTGACAAACAATATTTTATATGATATAGTTTAGCAAGTAAAATTTTAACTGTATGCAAAAGGTATCGTTACGGGGGTGTGAGTCTTAAGTGGATAACATTGCTAATATAGAAGAGAAACGAAGATACCAAAGGGTGGAGTCTAAGGTCCCTCTTCAGTATAGAAATTTAAGGAAGAGCGGCGAAGCCTCAAAGGGAGCATTATCGCGGAATATCGGCGAGGGCGGCCTCTCTTTTAAATCGAGCGAGTTCATATCGCTGGCATGCCGTTTAGTGGTGGAGATAACACTGCCGACAAGCCCTAAGCCTATAAAGGCGATATCCAAAGTCGCCTGGATCAGAAAGACGCCGTCAAACGAACAATACGAACTCGGAAATCAATTTTTAGAGATGACGAAAGAAGACAGGACGCACATCGTTAATTTTATAAACAATGTATTGAATATAGAACGCTGACCCTCCCTAATTTACCGATTCACCAACTCAAATCCTCAACATTCTTCCTTTGACTACCAAGCTATTTACATGGTATAATTTTACATTATGCGAAAGCTTACAATATTAATTATTGTAATTATCTTGACGAATGCAAATACAGCATCGGCATACTGGATCTGGACGCCGGAAAGCAAAAAATTTGTAAATCCGAAATATGCCGTGAAGGACAGCCCAAAGGAACAATTCGACTGGGCGATGAGTTTCTATGATGCCAAGGATTATAAAAGGGCCGCGGCCGAGTTTGAGAAACTGACAAGGCATTATGAATACTCTGAATTCGCCTCAAGGGCGCAATATCACGTCGGCCTATCTTATGAGGAGATGGGCAAGTTCTACATGGCATTTCAGGCATATCAGAAGGCGATAGATAATTTTCCTCATATCGAGAATATCGATGAGATAATCGAAAGGGAATTCAATATAGGAAACCTGTACCTGGCTAGGACCAATCCCAGGATACTGGGGGTGGACATAATAACGTCTCTGGACAGGGCGGTTGAGATATTCAAAAAGGTGGTGGACAACGCGCCATACGGCAGGCTCGCCGAGGAGGCGCAGTTCAAACTGGGCGAGGCACTGAAAAGATCTGAGCGGTACGATGAGGCGGTTCAAGCATTTCAAAGGTTAGTGGATGATTACCCTAATTCAAGGCTTATCGACAGGGCAAAATATGAAGTGGCTTATTGCGCTTATAAATCATCGTTGAAGCCGGCTTACGATGTGGGATCAACGGACAAGGCTATAAAGGCGTTTGAGGAATTCGTCGAGACGAGTAAAGATGAGGAATTGTCAAAAGAGGCTGATGCGACTATCCAGCGCCTTAAAGACAAAGCCGCAGAAAAATCATTCTCAACGGCTAAATTCTACGAAAGCCAGAAACATTATAGCAGTGCAATAATCTATTATCAGGACGTTGTGAATAAGTTCCCCGATAGCTCTTTCGCAAATGAAGCACGTGCTAAGACCGAAGAGCTCAGGAATAAGGAGAAGGCGCGATGAGAATTCAGAAATATATGATGGTTTTATTTTTAATCTTCATAACTTTCATTTCAGGCTGCGGTTATACTACACGGTCGCTCTTGGCACCCGCCTATAGATCTATTTATGTGGAGAATTTTATAAACAAGATAAATATAACCGAAGAGCAGACCGAGGAAAGGATGTATAGAGGCTATAGGCCTGGCTTGGAGATAGACCTTACGAAGGCGATTATAGACAGGTACATCCTTGATGGAAACTTAAGGATCGCAAATCTCAAGGATGCCAGTCTCATCTTGAGAGGCGAGCTCCTCGATTTCAGAAAAGAGGCCTTGCTGTATGATGCAAACAATAATGTGGAAGAATATAGAATCAGGCTCGTTGTGAATATAGAGCTCATAGACGCCAAGAGCGATAATACCGTCTGGAGGGAGAAGGGCTTCTCAGGAGAGACTACCTATAGGACTGGCGGGAGCCTTGCGAAAAGTGAAAGCACAGCGATAAAAGAAGCGAACGCAGACCTCGCAAGGCGCATAGTGGAGAGGACGATCGAAGGATGGTGAGCCGGGACGCTTCGGTAATTCTTTTTATCGGCAATGAAAACTATCTGAAAGAGGAGGCGATAAGGAAGTTAAGGAAATCGCTTCTTGGCGGCGGCCCAGCGCAAGAGCTGGATTATAAAATATTTTATGGAAGCGAATCGTCCGCAAGGGAGATTCTGGATTATGCCGCCACATTTCCATTTTCTGGTGCTAAGAAACTGGTCGTTATAAAAGATGTTGAAAAGCTATCCCAGGAAGATAAGACACGCCTCATCGCCTATATAAAGAAACCGGCACGGTTCACATGCCTCGTTTTAGATGCATCGGATGCTTCCAGGTTAGGCGATTTTCATTCAGTTTATAGATATATCAAGGTGGTTCACTATGACGATTTGACAGATTCCGAAGCCCGATCCTGGATCGAGCGCTTTGCGGCGTCCAGAGGCAAGTCGATAGAAAAGGGCGCAGTCGAAATTTTAAAAGAATTACAGGGCTTGAATTTGTCATCTTTGACTCAGGAGATGGAGAAGCTGGTCGCATTTACAGGAAAAGACACAGTGATAAAGGCCGGTGATGTTGAGGATCTGGTGGGGAAGAGCTACAGAGGATCCGCCTTCGACATCGGTTCGGCAATCCGAGAGAAGAGGGCTGATAAGGCATTATCATTGGTATCGGATCTGATGTTGCGGGGAAGAAGGCCCTATGAGATGATCGGCCTTTTATACTGGAACTTGAAAAAGCTCGCGAAAAAAAATAAGATCGATACGCTTTTAAAGGCAGATTTGGATATAAAGTACACAAGATACGACCCGCGCTTTATATTAGAATTCGTTATTGTGAAGTTATGCCTTGGATGACGACGTGAACCTTTTCATGAGGCGGGCGACTTTTCGAGAAGCAGTATTTTTATGAATTACCCCTTTTGAAGCAGCTTTATTTAATTTCGAGATGAGGATCTTCATCAAGCCCTTCGCCTCATCTATTTTTTTTCCTGAAATCAGCCTCTGAAACTTACCGGCGAGGGTCTTCAGCTCAGATGCGGTCGATATGTTCTTGAAGTGCCTGATCTTGGATTTTCTTAATTCTTTGTAAGCGCTCTTTTTTATCGGCAACCTGATCCTCCTTGATTTAAATGCGGCTCAAATTATAGCATTCCGAAGGTGTAAGGTCAAGAATTTTATGAGTAAGCACGAATTGATAAAGTCGACATGGGTGATAGGCATCGCAACAGCGATGAGCAGGGTCCTCGGATTCGTAAGGGATATCGTCATCGCGAGTTACTTTGGAACGAGCCTGGCCGCTCAGGCGTTCGTAGTCGCATTCAGAATACCGAACAGCTTAAGGGACCTGGTTGGCGAAGGTGCTACCAATGCGGCGATAGTCCCTGTATTGACAGAATATAAGACCGTTCAGGGAGAAAGGGAATTTGTACACATATCGAGGGTGCTCTTCAACATATCTTTCGCAGCTCTTTTAGGCCTAACCGTTTTTGGGATAATATTTTCGCCATTTATAGTACGGCTGATAGCGCCCGGGTTTATAAGGGAACCAATAAAACTGGAACTTACGATAAGGTTGACCAGGATGATATTTCCTTATTTGATATTGATAGGGTTGACAGCCTACTCAATGGGGCTGCTGAATACCTTGAAGCATTTTGCGGGCCCCGCATTTGGGCCGTGCCTCTTGAACGTCGCTCTCATCGTATCGGCAATCTGGCTCTGTCCGAAGATAGGCATCATGGGGCTCGTCATAGGTGTACTGATAGGCGGGGCGCTGCAGCTATTTTTGAATATACCGATCATGTATAAAAGAGGAGTAGCGTTAAGTTTCAAAGATGGTTTTCGACATAGAGCTGTCAAGAAGATAGGCGCGCTTTTGGTCCCTCGAGCATTGGGTTCAGCGGTATATCAGATAAACATATTCGTTGATACGATCATCGGTTCCTTCGCATGGATCGTTGGCGCCGGAGGCGTTGCGGCACTTTACTATGCAAATAGACTCATACAATTCCCTTTGGCTATATTCGGCCTTGCCCTTGCCCAGGCAGCCCTTCCCAAGATGAGCCGGGAATACGCAACAGGAGACATCGAAAGGCTGAAGGATACCCTGTCATTCTCATTACGGATCATACTCCTGATAATGCTTCCGGCGAGTTTCGGTTTGGCGATCCTTGGGCATCCGATCATCAAAATTTTATTCGAGCGAGGCGAATTCACAGCATATTCAACGGCTATCACCAATAGCGCGCTATTCTTTTATTCATTCGGACTCTTCGCATATAGCGGGGTGAAGCTCTTGGCGGGCTGTTTTTATTCTATGCAGGACACAATGACGCCAGTCGTGACAGCTTTCCTGGCGACCATTCTCAATATCATATTGAACTTGATGCTGATGTGGCCCCTTAAACTTGGCGGATTGGCACTTGCCACCTCAATCTCCGCCACTTTTAATTTTTTTATTCTCTATATTTTGTTGAAGAAGAGGCTTGGGGGCTTTGGCACAAGGCGGATCGCGGATTCATTTTTGAGGGTATTTCTGGCCTGCATCGTTATGGGGGGCATTTTAATGATTTTGTTAAAGAACAGCCAAAATTTTAATTATATAATTCTCATTATATCTATTGCGGTCTCTATATGTGTATTTATCTTAGCCGGCTATATCTTTAATGTAAAAGAAGTTAGGAGCACCTTAGAATGGATTATAAAGAAAAGGTAAGATCCTTACCAGATTCTCCCGGTGTATATATAATGGAGGACAATAAGGGGGGAGCTCTTTACATCGGGAAGGCAAAAGACTTGAAGAGGAGGGTATCGAGTTATTTTTACAAGCCCGGCCGACTTTCTGAGAGGCTGGAGGCCATGATCCAGAAGGTGGAAGATATCACATATATCCCCACTTCTACAGAAGCCGAGGCGCTCATATATGAGAACGGTTTGATAAAACGGCTTTCTCCCAGGTACAATATCGCCCTGAGAGACGATAAAAGCTATCCGATGCTTAAATTAACTACGAATGAAAAATTTCCGAGGCTCTTTATCACAAGGCAGAAGAGGGGCGATGGGGCAGTATATTTCGGGCCCTATACGAATGTTAAACTCTTAAGAGAGGCGCTGGCGATATTAAGACGCATATTTCCCTTGAGGACCTGTAATAAAATGCCGGATAGCCTATGCCTGAATTATCATTTAAGACAGTGTGTGGCGCCTTGCGTCGGCAAGGTCGCGGAAGATAGTTATAAGGAAATAGTTCTGGAGCTAAAGCTCTTTTTGGAAGGCAAGCGGACGGAATTGTTGAAGCTTTTATCGGAGCGGATGGCTGTCCTGGCACGTTCGCAAAACTTTGAAGAGGCAGCCCAACTCAGAAACAGGATAGAGGCATTAAGCGCAATGGAGAGGAGAGTCGCTTATAGCCCAGCCGATGAGGTAGAGGAGTTGAGACGCCTATTGGGGATAACCAAAAATATTGAGAGGATAGAGGCCTTTGATGTGTCGAATATTATGGGCAAGACGGCTGTCGGCTCCATTGTGCACTTTTACAAAGGCCGGCCAAAAAAGAGCGAATACAGAAGATTCAAGATAAAGACCGTTTCCAAGATGGATGATTACGCCATGATGAGGGAATTGATTTACAGGAGGTACAGGAGGCTCTTGAATGAAAAGGGAATACTACCGGACCTGATCCTTATCGATGGCGGCAGGGGCCATTTAAGCGTCGCCACGAATGAACTTAAAAAGTTGGGATTATCCAATATACCTGCGATTGGCATTGCAAAGGAATTTGAACATCTATACCTTAAGGAGGCCAAAAACCCAGTAACATTACCTAAGGAGGCAAAGGCGCTGCACCTATTAGAGAGGATAAGGGATGAGGCGCACCGGTTTGCCATATCATATCATAAGAGACTTTTATCTAAAGGGATTGAACTTTCAGAGTTGGACAATATCGAAAGCATAGGCCCAAAAAGGAAGAGGGCGCTTTTCAATTATTTTGGTTCGTTGGACAAGATAAAAAATGTTAAAGATACAAAAGAATTTCTAAAGATAAAGGAAATGGATGAAAAGTCGGCGCGAAATATTATCGAATATTTTAAGAGATAAAAGGTTTAGCAAATTCAAAAAAGATGTCTATGAAGCGGTGTACGATATTCCGCGCGGCGAGGTGCGTTCGTATAAATGGATAGCTCAAAAGTTAGGCAGGCCCAAGGCCTATAGGGCTGTAGGGAACGCATTGAATAAGAATCGCTATCCTGGGATAATTCCTTGCCACCGTGTCATAAGACAAGACGGCTCTATCGGCGGATATTCTAAAGGAGTTTACTTTAAAAAGAGACTGCTAAAGGCCGAAGGCCTTGACCTTGTTTAGCCAGATTGCTATAATCGAAAAAGAAGGGGTTAAGATAGGATGATAGAGGAGCTCAAGGAAGAACTGAAGATAGTCGGAGAACGGCTCAAAGAGCTAAGGGGTTATCTTTGACGTCGATAAGAAGACGAAAAGGATAGGTACTCTCGAAGGGGAGATCTCTAAGGCCGATTTTTGGAAGGATGAGACGCGGTCGAAAGAAATTATCAAAGAATTGAAAGACCTAAAAGCCGCCACCGAATCTTTTGGAAAAATAGAGCATGATCTCAAAGAGATAGCTGATATAGTCAGCATCGCAGGGCCGGGCGATGAAGAATCCCTAAAGCACTTCAAACTAGACCTCTCAAAGTTAAAGAGCAAGATCGACGATCTCGAATTTAAGAACCTTTTAGGGAGCCAGATCGATAGGAACAATGCGATCCTGAGCATAAATGCCGGCGCTGGCGGCACCGAGTCCTGCGATTGGACAGGTATGCTTTTAAGGATGTATAC
>JACROW010000107.1 GCA_016214245.1 Candidatus Omnitrophota bacterium
GAAGATCATTACGGCGATATGGATTTCAAGGTTGCGGGGACGCGTAACGGCATCACGGCGCTGCAGATGGACTTGAAGATTCAGGGTATAACCACGGATATCATCAAGAAGGCCCTCGAGATAGGAAGATCCTCAAGGCTCTTTGTTCTCGATAAGATGGTCCATACGATATCCAAACCTAAAGAGACGGTTTCAGAATATGCCCCCCGTATCGTGAGCTTTAAGATAAGTCAGGATAAGATCGGAGAGGTGATAGGCCCGGGCGGGAAGATCATAAAGAAGATAATACAGGATACGGGCGTCACCATAGATATAAGTGACGATGGGACGGTGCAGGTGGCGTCTACAGACCCGGCCGCCATAGAAAAAGCGGTTGCCACGATAAAGGGCATAATAGAGGAGCCGGAGGTCGGCAGGATATATTCAGGAAAGATAACCAAGATAATGAATTTTGGCGCCTTCTGCGAGATACTGCCGGGCAAGGAAGGCCTGATACACGTATCCGAACTCGCTGACAAGTTCGTGAAGAATGTAGAGGACGAGGTAAAGGTCGGTGACGAAGTCTCAGTGAAGGTTATAAAGATAGATGAGCAGGGCCGCGTAAACCTTTCGAGGAAACAGGCAAAGCCCAACGCGGCCGCTGAATGACAAAAGTTGAAAAAGATACTGATAGCTGTTAAGAAGAAGAAGGACTGCGAAGACCTGCCAATACCCAAATATGCGACACCGGGTTCGAGCGGGATGGATCTGTGCGCGGATGTTGAAGGAGAAGTTCTCCTTTTGCCAGGCGAAATCAAACTGATATCAGCTGGGATTTATTTAAGTATCCCTGAAGGTTACGAGGCCCAGATCCGGCCCAGGAGCGGGCTAGCCCTGAAACACGGCATAACGCTCGTGAATACGCCGGGCACCATAGACTCTGATTATCGTGGGTTATTGAGCATCATCCTCATAAACCACGGAAAAAACATTTTTAAGATAAGGCGCGGAGACAGAATCGCCCAGATGGTCATAGGTGAGGTGACGAAGGCCGATATCCTTATGACGGAAGACCTGGATGGGACTTTGAGGTCTGTCGGCGGATTCGTCCATACCGGAAAATAATAATCATGGATAAGACGCGATGGAATGAGATACAGGCCATAATACTTTTTGCCATAGCGATTCTCGTATTTATAAGCCTCGCTACCTTCGACTTCTCGGACTTAGAGATCTTCACATCTAAAGTGAACTCACCAATAAAGAATTTCGCAGGTCTTTTCGGCGCATACCTCGGGGGAATCCTCTTCTTCATAATGGGTTTAAGTTCATATTGTATACCTCTACTCATTCTCTCCTGGGCGGTCGCGCGATTTTCCGGTATAACTCCGCAAAAATTATATTTTAAACTATTTGGAACATTCTTCCTGATCCTGGCATCGAGCTCCTTATTCTCTATATTCGGCAAGGGCGACGACAACTCATTCCGTTTCAATCTGGGCGGGATGGTTGGCTTGGTATTTTCCGATCTTCTGATCAAATATCTTGGCAGGGCCGGCGCCCTTCTTACGATAGTCGTCCTATTTTTGCTCTCCGTTCTTCTGGCAACAGAGTTTCTTCTCCTTCCATTTTTATCGGGGTTATTCAAAAAAATCAAATCTTTTTTCCTGGGCCTTAAAGAACGGTATCTTACTAAAAGAGAGGCTCCGGTATTTACAGTTAAAAGAACGCCTCCTCCAGCAGCGAAGGCGTCCCCACAGGTAAGGCCAAAAGCATTGCCAACCACCCCAAGGTCTAAAGAGGTTGTGGAAAAGATACCGGTCACGACACAAGGAGAGTATAGGCTTCCAGGGTTGGACCTGCTGGACTCACCGCCCCCTATCGAAGAGAGAAAGATAAAGGACGATTTTGAAGCGAACGCCAGGATTTTAGAGGAGACATTGAGGGATTTCGAGATAGAGGCGAAGGTTGTGACGTTTAATAAGGGGCCTGTCATAGCAAGATATGAACTTGAACCTGCGCCCGGTGTCAAGATCCATAGGATAACGTCCTTAAGCGACAACATCGCCTTGGCGATGAAGGCTCAAAGCGTCAGGATCGTAGCGCCCATACCGGGTAAAGGGACGATCGGCGTTGAAGTTCCGAATTCTACAAGTGCTTTGGTATATCTAAAAGAGGTATTGGATTCAAAAGAGTATAAAGGCGCCAGATCAAAACTTAAACTGGCTCTCGGTAAGGATATAGCGGGGGCTCCTGTCGTAACCGATTTAGCAACTATGCCGCATCTTCTGATTGCTGGGGCGACAGGTTCCGGAAAGACGGTCTGCGTTAACAGCGTTGTGACGAGTCTATTGTACAATTCCACCCCCGAAGAGTTGAAATTCATAATGGTAGACCCCAAGAGAGTGGAGCTCGCCATATTCAATGAACTGCCGCACCTACTCTCACCCGTCGTGACAGAGCCCAAAAAGGTTGCGAGCGCGCTGGATTGGGTCGTCAATGAGATGGATTCCAGATACGAGCTCTTCGCGCGATCGGGCGTTCGGAACATTGACCTATATAATGAGAAAGCGAAATTTGGAAAAGAACGGGCGGCGAGATTGCCTTATATAGTCATCGTGATAGATGAACTGGCGGATCTGATGATGGTGGCTCAACAGGATATAGAAGGCGCCATAACCCGGTTGGCGCAGCTTTCGAGAGCGGTCGGCATACACATAATAATCGCTACACAGCGGCCATCGGTCGATGTTATAACCGGCGTCATCAAGGCGAACTTCCCCGCGAGGATTTCATTCAAGGTAGCATCCAAGGTTGACTCGAGGACAGTCCTCGATATTAATGGCGCGGACAAACTATTGGGCAGGGGTGATATGCTCTTCGTAGAGCCTGGGGCATCGAAGCCCATCAGGGCCCAAGGTTCTCTCATCTCGGATAGAGAGATTGAAAATATCACGAATTTTATAAGGTCCCAGCGGGGCCCGGAATATGTCGAAGAGATAATTGAGGCGCATAAGAAGGCAAGCTTCAGAAAATTTGAAAAGGATGAGGTATACGAAGAGGCTGTAAAGGTGATATTGGAGACCGGACAGGCGTCGGTTTCTATGCTGCAGAGGCGCCTTGGATTGGGTTATACACGGGCCGCCCGCTTGATAGACATGATGGAGGATGAAGGGATAGTGGGTCCATACCAGGGTTCGAAACCGAGAGATATCCTGCTAAGCTCGGAGGAGTATCAGGCTAAAAGTGGAAAATGATAAAGGGGCGCTCAAATCCTCGATGGTCTCCATCGGAGAGAAACTAAAAGCCGCCCGCGAAAAGAAAAATCTCGCGATAGACCAGGTTCAGAAACAGACCCGCATATATTCCACTGTCTTGGCCGCACTGGAAGAAGGCAGATGCGACGAGATATTGCCGGTGACATATGTAAAGAGCTTCCTGAAGAAATATTCAGGCTATCTCGGTCTGGATTTAAATGCGATATTGAAGGAGTATGCGGCGATCCATCCTGAAGAGGCTAAGGGAACATCGCTCTCCATGCCAAGCATAGAGAGAAGCTACCCCGATATCTTCTCGAAATTTATCTACGGCTTAAGCCTCATCCTTCTTTTAATCGCTTCCGTATCCTTATTCACATTCTTAGGCAGGAGGGCCATGACGGTAATTCAGCATAAACCTGTCAGGCCGCCTAGGGCTGTAGTCTCCAAGAGACCGATGGTGCCGGTTGAAAGCACTCCCCAGTTATCGGTTCCGAAACAACTCCCCCTGAATATAGTTATAAAAGTTAAAGAGCGTGTTCAGCTGGGCGTAAAAAAAGACGGCGTTCTTATGTTTAAAAGAGTCATGCCAAAAGGCGCGGTCGAATCATTCACGCCGAAGGAAATATTGGAAATCTATGTCGCTAAGGCAGAGGCCATAGAATTGGTCTTAAACGGCAAATCTTTAGGCTCCCCCGGTAGGGGCGTCATCAAAGACCTGGAGATCACAAGAAAGGGCGTCAAGAAAAGAGAGTGAATAAAGTCGGAATGATAAGCCTTGGATGCCCGAGGAACTTGGTGGATTCAGAGGTAATACTTGGCTCTTTGAAAAAGAGAGGGTTTCTGATTAAGGATTCATTCGAGGATGGGGTAGACATCGGCATAATCAATACCTGCGCATTCTTGCGCTCTGCCAGAGAGGAATCCGTCGATACGATATCGCAGGCCATACAGCTTAAAGGTGAAGGCAGGATTAAATATTTGGTAGTCTGCGGATGCCTCGGTCAATTGTATAAAGAGAAACTCCTAAAAGGGCTGTCAAAGGTTGATCTCGTATTAGGGACGAACGATTTTTTTAAGATCGCGGATTTAATAAAAGGGCTTGCCCCTAATAAAAGACAAGCGGTAGTCTCGGATAAGTTAGATTACCTGTATAGCGAGAACTCTCCCAGATTCTCACTTACGCCGGCCCATTACGCTTATGTGAAGATTATAGAGGGGTGCAGCAATTTCTGCAGCTATTGCATAATATCGCGTCTGCGCGGCAAGTCCCGAAGTAGAACAATCGAATCCATATTGAAAGAGATAGGCGGCTTAGCGAAAGACAGCGTCTTAAAAGAGATAAATCTAATAGGCCAGGATACGACGTTCTTTGGGATGGATAGATCCAAGAGAAGCGAACTTGCAAAACTCTTAAGAGAGATCTCGAAATTAAAAAACAACGTAAGATGGGTCAGGATTCTCTATACTCATCCAGCGCATTATACAAGCGATTTGATAAGAACGATCCGGGAGGAAGAAAGGGTCTGTAAATACCTCGACCTTCCGACTCAGCACTCAAGCGATAAGATATTAAAGGCGATGAACCGGGGCACTACCAGGAAAGAGCTAACGGCCTTGATAGAAAAATTAAGGAAGGATATCCCCGGAATCGTTTTAAGGACGTCGATAATAGTCGGCTTTCCAGGCGAGTCCGACAAAGATTTTAAGGAACTTTTGGATTTCATTCGCGTGACAAGATTCGAACGCCTTGGCGCTTTTCTATATTCTAAAGAAGAGGGTACTAAGGCCGCACGATTCAAAAACCAGATTCCGGAAAGGGAGAAGCAGGCCCGCTTTGATGAAGTGATGAAGCTGCAGCAGAGAATCTCCAGTGACATAAACAGTGCCTTTCTGGGGAAAGAGATAGAGGTCTTGATCGACGAAGAAGTAGCGGGCGAAAGCGATAGATTCTTAGGCCGGACACAGGGCGATGCCCCGGAAGTTGACGGCACTGTCTTTGTTACCGGGAGTAATTTAAAGCCCGGCGAATTTTACCAGGTGAAGATTAAAGACACGCTGGAATACGATCTGGTCGGCGAGGCCATATGAATCTTCCGAATAAACTCACCATCTCTAGGATAATACTTACGTTCGTATTCATGCTCTTATTATTCTCCAAAGGCGTCCTCCCAAAGGCGCTGGCCTTATTTATATTCTTATTGGCATCCTTCACGGATTTTCTCGACGGATTCCTCGCGAAGAAGAGAAACGAGATCACGGATTTCGGCAAGCTGATGGACCCCATAGCAGACAAGATCCTCGTCGTGGCCGCATTTCTGGCATTCGTTGAAATGAAACTCATTCCTGCATGGATGGTTGTCATAATCATATTCCGGGAAGTCGCCATAACGGGACTACGGGTCTTGGCCCTCACTAAGGACAGGGTGATCCCCGCTGATGATGGCGGTAAACATAAAACCGTATCGCAAATCTTCGCTGTATTCGCGATCCTCTTATTTCTGATCTTCAGGGAGGCGGGGATGAAGGTTTTTCAATTCTGGAACGGGGAGATAGAGGCGATATATAAAAATGCGATATTCATATTGATGCTCGTCACTATAATATTAACCCTGATAAGCGGTGCGGCATATCTCGTAAAAAACAGGCAGATTTATATCAATGCGAAAGCGGATTAAACTTATCACGAGTTTCTTCTACCTGGGCCATTCCCCGTTCATGCCGGGAACCATGGGCAGTTTAGGCGGGTTGATGGTCTATGTCTTGGTAAAGGACAACGAGATCCTATATGGTTTCTCAATACTATTTCTTTTTATGCTGGGCGTTATATTCGCCGCCGAGGCTGAAAAGATTTACAAGAGAAAAGATGCAAGGATGATCGTCATAGATGAAGCATGCGGGATGCTCCTCGCGCTCTTTTTCGTCCCTGCGAGTATGTTCGCGGTGATATTGGGATTCTTCCTATTTAGGATCCTTGATATATTAAAGCCGCCGCCTGCAAAAAGAGTGGAGAAATTAACAGGTGCGTTAGGCGTAATGTTTGATGACATAATAGCCGCGATCTATACCAATGTAATTCTTCAGATTGTTACCCGCCTCTTCCGCATCGCCTAAAATATCAGCCTGAAGGGCGAGCCTCATATATTATACCGAATAATATCCAGTGCTGCCTGCGATGCTTGGAATTTTATCTCTTGCCGTGAGCCTTTGAATCTGAATTCTCTTACGATTCGCTTTTTATCGGTTACAAACGCTACATAAACTAAACCGACAGGTTTTGCTTTCGTCCCGCCGGTTGGACCCGCTATTCCTGTAATAGAAAGGCCTATATCTACGCAGGCGAAATGCTTTATGCCTTTCGCCATCTCAAGCGCAACCTGTTTGGATACCGCGCCGTATCGTTTAATTGAATCAGGGAAGACACCGAGCATATTCGCTTTCGATTCGTCAGAATAGGCAATTACGCCGGACATGAAATATTTTGAGCTTCCGCTTATGTCCGTGAGCCTATCGGCTAACAATCCCCCTGTGCAAGACTCAGCGACGGCAATGGTCAATCTCTTTTTGGTCAAAATTTTACCAACCGCGCCTTCGAACGTTTCGTCATCGTACCCGCAGATTTTACCTTTCTTCATATAACCCTATTATATATTTTTTTGAAATACTTTGCAATAATTTTGCCGTTTTTGGCATCTTTATATATGGGGGCGAAAACGCTTTACAAAAAGGGGGTGATAAATGTATAATATGGTTTCCTACAGTATGCTAATTATAGTATATCAATGCAGCAACTTAAAAAGGAGAATAGAATGGTAAGGACAAAATCGAAAGAGAAAGAAGAGGGAAAAGAAGAGAGAAGAGAAGAGATTAAGAACGTAACGCAGGAAGAAAGGACAAAGGCGCTCGATCTGGCTTTAGAGCAGATTGAAAAACATTTTGGCAAGGGCGCTATAATGAAGCTGGGCCAGGATTTTAAGCTCGATGTCCCTGCTATCTCAACAGGTTCCATCACAATTGACGTGGCCTTGGGTGTCGGCGGCGTGCCGCGCGGGAGGGTCGTTGAGATCTTCGGCCCTGAGGCGAGCGGGAAGACGACGCTCACTTTAAGCATAATCGCCAACGCGCAGAAGGCAGGCGGTCAGGCCGCTTTCATTGACGCGGAGCATGCCTTTGACCCCGGCTATGCGAAAAGAATAGGTGTTAACCTTGACAATCTTTTAATGTCGCAGCCGGACACAGGAGAGCAGGCGCTGGAGATATCGGAGACGCTTGTGAGGTCGAATGCCGTAGATGTTATCGTCATCGATTCTGTTGCTGCGTTGACGCTTCGAGCGGAGATAGAAGGCGCGATGGGCGAGTCCCATATGGGGTTACAGGCGCGTCTTATGAGCCAGGCCTTAAGAAAACTTTCGGGCGCGATATCAAAATCGAAGACATGCGTGATATTCATCAATCAGATCAGGGAGAAGATCGGCGTTATGTTCGGCAACCCTGAAACAACGCCGGGAGGCCGGGCGCTCAAATTTTATGCGTCGGTAAGGATTGATTTGAGGCGCATAGCATCCCTGAAAAAGGGCGAAGAGGTAGTGGGCAACCGCGTAAGGGCCTCGATAGTCAAAAATAAGGTCGCCCCGCCGTTCAGAAAAGCGGAATTCGATATCATGTACGATGAGGGTATCTCGAAGGCTGGCAGTGTCCTTGACATGGCAGAGTCTCTCGGCATACTTCAAAAATCAGGCACATGGCTGATCTACGGCGAAGAAAAGCTGGGCCAGGGCAAGGAGAACGCACGGACTTACTTAAAAGAGAATCCAAAGGTTACTGCTAAACTGGAGAAAGAGATCAGGGATAAAGCGATAAAGTAGCTGTGGATAAGATTAAAGCTCGGGCTAAGAACAACGCCTATAGCCTCCTGCGCATAAGGCCGCGCAGCGAACACGAGATAAGACAACGGCTTAAACTAAAAGGCTACAACTATTTTGTAATAGATGATGTTGTAGAAAGCCTGAAGGGTAGCCGCGATATCGATGACGGAAAGTTCGCTAAATTCTGGGTCGATTCGCGGATGCACCTTAACCCTGTCGGCGATATCGTCCTGAAGCATGAATTGAAGGATAAGGGCATAGGCGATGCCATAATCGAAGCCACCTTAGAGGCTAAGGATAAGACTTACGATGAATATGAGGTGGCTTTTAATATGGCGCGCGGGAGGTTCGAGCGCTTTAAGAAGATCGATAGGAGAAAGGCGGCGAAGCGGGTATACGACTTTTTGTTGCGGCGCGGATTCAAGTACGAGAATGTGAGGAGAATAATAGAGGAATTGACACGATAGTAACGTAATGAAAACCGATGCTATAAGACAGTTGTTTCTCGATTTTTTCCGCTCCAAAGGCCATGAGATAGTGCCGAGCGATTCGCTCGTTCCCAAGGACGACCCGACGCTTCTATTCACCGGCGCAGGCATGAACCAGTTTAAAGAGAAGTTCTTGGGTAGGCATACAACATATAAGCGGGCGGCCACATGCCAGAAATGCCTAAGGACAGCGGACCTAGAGAATGTCGGCAAGACGGCAGGCCATCACACATTTTTCGAGATGCTGGGCAATTTTTCTTTTGGGGATTATTTTAAGAAAGAAGCGATTCAATGGGCGTGGGAGTTTTTAACTCGTAACTTAAAACTCAAAAGCCAAGATTTATGGGTTTCGGTCTATAAGGATGACGGCGAGGCGTACGATATCTGGAAAAATTCGATAAAAGTCCCTGAGTCCAGAATCATAAGATTAGGTGAAAAGGAGAACTTCTGGCCTTCTGAAGCGCCGACCAAAGGGCCCGATGGACCCTGCGGCCCCTGTTCCGAGATATTTTATGATTGGGGCAAGGACGTTGGCTGCGGTAAGACCAATTGCGACCCGGCTTGCGATTGCGGAAGGTTCGTTGAGGTTTGGAACCTGGTCTTTACGCAGTTCGACAGGCAGACCGATGGCACTTTATTGCCATTGCCGAATAAAAATATAGATACCGGCATGGGCCTCGAGAGACTATCTTCAGTGATGCAGGGCGTTAAAACAAATTTTGAGATTGATATTTTTAAGCCGATAATAAATGAGATAACTCAAAATTCAAAAGTCAGAATTCAAAAGTCAAAAGTGTATGCTGTTGCGGATCACATTCGCGCCGTGACTTTCACGATAGCGGATGGGGTTATGCCGTCGAATGAGGAACGCGGATATGTTGTAAGAAAACTTATAAGATGTGCGGCTTCACACGGTAAGGACCTGGCAATAGAGACGCCTTTTTTATATAAGTTGGTCAGCGTCGTAGCGGAGCTTATGAAAGAACCGTATCCTGAGGTGTTGATGCGAAGAGACGACATCGCCCAGGTCATTAAAAGAGAGGAAGAGAATTTCCTCTTCGTGATAGATACACAACTACCGAAAGTAGAAGAGGCGTTCGAAAAGATAAAGGGCTCGAAAGATACCGGAAAACTAGCTCAAACCGCGTTCAATTTTTATGATACTTACGGAATGCCTTATGATATGCTCGAGGAGGCTGCTCGGAAGTACAGGCTGAAGATAGACCGTAAGGAATTCGATGATTTGCTGGATAAGCAAAGACAAAAGTCGCGCGCAAAAACCAAGATCA
>JACROW010000108.1 GCA_016214245.1 Candidatus Omnitrophota bacterium
AACTGGAATTATTTGAAAAAATATAAAAATATAACGCGGATTAAAGGTGATATCAGAAATGAAAAAGACGTGTCGAATACCATAGGGAAAGGCGTGGACCTGTGTATACATACGGCAGGACAGCCCGGCGTTCCATCATCATGCAGGATGCCATTGGAGGATTTCAGCATAAACGCGTTCGGCACGTTAAATGTGCTTGAAGGTTTAAGGCGCATATCTAAAAACGCAGCGTTCATATATTGTTCTACCAATAAAGTCTTTGGTGAAAATGTCGATAAGATAAAGTTGATCGAGAAAGAGAAGAGATATATTTACGATGGCACCAACGGCGTTTCTGAAGATATGCCAATCGATCTAACTGGACATACCCCTTATGGGGCAAGTAAGTACGTAGGAGACATCTACACGCAGGAATATGCGCATATATATGGAATGAAAACAGCCGTCTTCAGGATGAGCTGCATATTTGGTACAAGGCAGTTCGGGTTCGAGGACCAGGGGTGGGTAGCGCACTTCGTCATATCAAATCTCTTAAAGAGGCCTGTAACGATCTATGGAAATGGTAAACAGGTCAGGGATTTGTTGTACGTAGAGGATCTGGTTGGATCTTTCGATAGATTTTTTAGAAGCAAAATAAAACATGAGGTATATAACATAGGCGGCGGCCCGGAGAATACCATATCGTTGTTGGAATTTATCGGGATGATAGAAGGCCAGACTAAGATACCGATGAAATACAGTTTCAGTGATTGGCGGCCATCAGACCAGAAGGTGTATATATCAAATATCTCAAAAATATCAAAATCCCTGAATTGGGAACCTGAGACAAGCCCCGAAGCCGGCATCAAACGTCTCGTAGAGTGGGTGCGGACGAATATAGAGATATTTCAATAATGATAAAACCTCGCACAAACCAGACTCTTAACTTAGAGAGGTTCCATATGCCATCGTATCGAGGCGGCATATGAAAATACTCATAGCTTATGCGACTGCCGGGATAGGGCATAAGAAGGCGGCCCTGGCGATAAAAGAGGCGTTTGATGAGATAGCGCCTCAAGATGTACAGGTCTCAATAATAGATTCATTGGATTACACAAATGCCTTCTTTAAGCGGTCATATTTAAAGATCTATCTTTTGATGGTTAATAAACTTCCGCTTCTGTGGGGGTTTTTATATTATCTCGCTGATAATTTCTATTTTAATCTGGCTATTGTGCACTTACGGAGGTTTAACAATTGGCTGAACTCAAAAAGATTGGTAGATTATCTCCTAAGTTCAAAACCCGATTGTATAGTATCGACGCATTTTTTTACAAGCGAGGTGATATCGGATTTGAAGAAGAGAGGACTCTTAAAATCCCGCCTTATCACTGTGGTCACAGATTACAGGCTCCATTCCTGGTGGATTTCGGATTTCACCGATACGTATATAGTGGCAAGCGAGGATGCTAAAGCCGATCTCACTAGATATAATATCCCCTCCTCCAGTATAAAGATACTGGGCATACCTGTTGAGCCATCGTTTTCTAAAAAGCTCGATAAGGGTAAGATATTAGAGGATGCCGGCTTAAGAGAAGGCATCTTTACCATATTGGTCATAGGCGGCGGATTCGGGGTTGGCCCGATTGAGGATATCATAAAGGTCATAGCTAGTATATCAAAGTTCGTTCAGGTGATAACTATCTGCGGCCATAATGAAAGACTGGTTGAAACAATCAAGTCTCTAAAGGCCAGACTCAATATCGAGATCAAGGTCTTAGGCTACGTTAATAATGTCTACGACTATATGGAGATATCCGACATTTTAATTTCAAAATCAGGAGGCATAACTGTCAGCGAAGGCCTTGCAAAAGAACTTCCGATGATAATAATATCCCCTATTCTCGGCCAGGAGACTCGCAATGCCGATTATCTTAAAAGATTCGGTGCGGCATTGAAGATAGAGAACTTGTCAGACTTGAAAGCCCTTCTGGATGATCTCATCTCCCACCCGGAAAAGATAAAGATGATGAAAGAAGCCGTAAGAGCGATAAAGAGGCCGATGGCATGTTACGATATAGCCCGATTGGCGATAGAGAGTTAAGCCAGATTTTACAAGCGGTCAAGTCTTACTTAGCGCTTGAGAGAGAATCCGGGGTCGAGGAGCATTTCCTGAAAGGCGTCATAAAAAAAGAGTCACTTGGCGGTAGACTGTCATCGGATTTAGAATCACTGAAGAGAGAAGTGAGGAGTTGTACAAGATGTGACTTGCATGCTACCAGGCGCAATGTCGTATTCGGCTCAGGTAATCCAAAAGCAAGAGTTCTGTTTATAGGCGAAGCCCCCGGCGAAGAAGAGGATATACAGGCTATGCCATTTGTCGGCCGCGCAGGCCAGCTTTTGACGAAGATTATAGAAGCGATCTTCTAAAAGACCAAAGGCCGATCAGTAGCCTGCGTGGAAAGTTCCAGGATTATAACGGCATAAAGGTTATGCCAACCTTTCACCCTGCATATCTTTTGAGGTACCCGCAGGATAAAAGGAAAGTGTGGGAAGACATGAAAAAGGTTATGAAAGAGTTGAAGTGAAGATTGAAATGAAGATAGCGCTCCTCTATCCTGCAGTTACAAATGATGGATTTGCGGTAAACGACATAAGGCCTAAAACTGCCTGGATGCATCACGGGCTATGCTATATCAGCGCCGTCCTTAAAAAAGAGGGCCACTCCGTTTCGCTTATAGACCTAAGGCAGTTATTCGGTTGGCATGAATTGCCGGGCATAATCAAAAGCATAAAACCCGAAGTAGTAGGCATCACTATCATGAGCCTTGATTTCGATGCCGCGGTAAGATCAGCGAAGATCATCAAAGAAACCGATAAAAATATAAAGGTTGTTGCAGGAGGGGTCCATCCCAGTTTGATGGAATCGGAATTGGCTGATAATCCTGATATCGATTATATATTTAAAGGCGAGGCAGAGATAACATTTCCTAAGGTTTTGGAAGATATGGCAGGGGGAAGGCTCCCGACAAAGGTCATAACAGGCGAAAGGCCGGATCTCGATACTATTCCATTCGTGGACAGATTCTTATTCAAAACCATAGAGGCACCTGTAGTCCCTTATTTAAAGATGCCGTTTATTACAGCTACGGCAGGCAGGGGATGTATGTATAACTGTAATTTTTGCCAGCCGGCGGAGAGGAGCATATTCGGCTCGAAAGTAAGGCGCTTGTCGGTCGAGCGCTTTATGGAAGAGCTCACCTTAACCAAGGATAGCATAGGCCTTAACAGCCTCATGATTCATGACGATTGTCTCGTCGAGGATGTCAAATGGGTGGAAAGATTCTTGCACCTTTACACAAAAGACGGCTTCAGGAAGCCGTTTGTATGCCAGGCGCGGGCTGATATAATCGTGAAGAACCCAGGCCTTTTTAAAGATATGAAGCGGTCAGGCCTCGCCATGCTCCTCATAGGTTTCGAAAGCGGAAGCCAGAGAATGCTCAACTTTTTAAGGAAGGGGACTACTGTCGAGCAGAATTATAAAGCAGCCGGCATATGTAAAAGGCTCGGCATACGCATATTTGCCAATTTCATGCTTGGCATGCCGACCGAGACGAGGGAAGAGGTAATGGAAACGGTGAATATGATAAAGACCATCAAGCCATATGTGCCGAGCCCGACATTTTACACACCGACTCCCGGCAGCGATCTATTTGACTATTGCATAAAACACGATCTGTCACTCATAGATAAGCACGAAGACTATAAAAGAAATCCCACTGCGCCCAAGATAAAAGGCGTGGACTATGAATTTTTACGAAAGGCACTCGAAGAAACCGTGAAGCTGCCGCTTTCAGTAAAGGCGGCGCGCAAAATAGACAGATTGAAATTGGGCCGTTTTAACAAAAAAAAGATAAAAAATTATAAGATCTAAGGTAAGCATCATAATACCGGCGTATAATGCCGCAGATTACATCGGCCGCGCATTGGATAGCGTCTTGTGCCAGGATCACCACCCATTGGAGATAGTGATTGTAAATGATGGCTCAACGGATAATTTGGAAGACGTCCTCCGGCTCTATCTCTGGGATGAAAGGGTAAAATACATCGCGACCGAGAATAGAGGGATTTCTCACGCAATAAATACTGGCTTGAAATTGGCAACGGGCGAATATATATGTTTTTTGCATGCAGATGATATATTTCTTCCAGGAAAGATAAAAAGACAGCTTTCGTCGATGGAAAGGGCCTCCAGGTCCGGAGTCTCCTATACTGACGCGAGCTACTTTCTAGAAGGGACCAGCCGCGTAGTCAAAAGCCCCTATGTTCATTTCTCCGGGGACATATTTTACTTTATCAAGCGCAACAACTTTATCCACATGTCCACGGTCATGCTCCGAAGGGATCTTTTTGAGATAGCAATATTTGATGAAAGCCTGGCATGCCATGAGGACTGGGACTTCCTTCTAAAGCTTTCCGCGGCCGGAATACGATTCCAATATGTGGACGAGATCCTGTCAAATATTTCGGTTCACCCAAAGATGCTCTCCTCCAATACCCAAGTGATGGATGCGACAAGGTCTGAAGTTGGCCTGCGCGCCAGAAGGCTGTGGAAGGCATTCAAAAGTGATATCAGCCCTTTTTCCGCAAAAGGCATCTCGAACTTAAAAAGGTATGCGGCATTTAAAATATACGCTTTAACTATCGGTTTCCCAAACAGCGCGAAATTCAACATTGAAGCCCCTAGCGCGCTTTTGGCAAGGTCATAAAGATGAATGAAGAGGTAAAGAAATTTGCTGAAGTCGCAATAGCACTCCCCATAGACAGGCTTTTTCATTATAAAATTCCGGATGAGGTATCTAATGAGATAGCTATAGGCAGGAGGGTCTTCGTGCCCTTCCAGACCAGGACAGTAGTGGGCTATGTGGTGGATTTTAGCGAAAGCTCTGATGTGAAAGATATAAAAGATATACTCAGCCTCATAGATAAAGAGC
>JACROW010000096.1 GCA_016214245.1 Candidatus Omnitrophota bacterium
CGTCTTTTCATCAGACGATGCCGCCGCAGGCCTTTTTATACGGCATCCCTATTAAGTTTTATAAAAGATACGGGATAAGAAGATACGGCTTTCATGGGACGAGCCATAGGTTCGTTGCGGCTGAAGCCGCCAGGAGGCTGGCCTGTCCCCTCAATAGCCTGAAACTTATAACGTGCCACTTGGGCAACGGCTGCAGTATGACAGCGGTTGATAGGGGAAGATCGATAGATACGACGATGGGATTCACGCCGCTCGAAGGTTTATTGATGGGGACGCGTTCAGGCGATCTGGACCCGGCTATTCCATTATATCTTTTGGAGAAAGAGAAAATCTCCTTAAAATGTATAAACAACATCCTGAATAAAGAGAGCGGTCTATTGGGCATATCCGGAATCAGTAACGATATGCGGGACCTGATAAAAAACTTAAAACTTAAAACTCGAAACTCAAAACGGGCAAGGCTAGCCATAGAGATGTTTATCTATAGGATTGAAAAATACATCGGCGCGTATCTGGCGGCGATGAGTGGATTGGATGCGGTCGTATTTACGGCAGGGATAGGCGAGAACCACCCGTGGCTTGTGAAGAGGATAGCCGGGGATTTAAAGAATGTGGTGCCGAAGGGCACAAACTTTTTAGTTATACCGACAGACGAGGAGCTATTGATAGCTCAGGATACTTACGAGATAATAAAATCGATAAGGAGGAAAAATGCCGCTTCCTAAAAGGAAACATTCGAAGGCGAGGAGGGACAGGAGACGGAGTGCAAACAGCAAATTGTATTTGCCGGGCCTCTCCATCTGCCCGCAATGTAAAAAGATTAGGCTTCCGCACAGGGTATGCCCCCATTGCGGATACTATAACGGAAAGCCTGTGATTGTGATAGAGGCGAAAGAGGAGAAGAAAAAGTGAAGATAGTGCTTGATGCTATGGGCGGCGACAACGCGCCGACGGTCGAGATCGACGGCGCGATACAGGCCATAGCGGAGTTTGGCCACGAGATAGTGCTCGTCGGGGATGAATGCCGCCTAAAAGAAGAGCTTAAAAAATTTAATTACGATTCAACCAAATTGTCGATAAAACACGCCTCGGAAGTGATCGAGATGCATGAGCCTGCGGCCATCTCTGTCAGGCGCAAACGGGATTCGTCTATAGTGGTAGGCCTGGACTTACTGAAGAAGGGCACAGCCGATGCCTTCGTAAGCGCCGGCAACACAGGCGCTGTCGTCTGCGCCGCAACGCTCTTTTTACGCCTCCTGCCCGGGATAGAACGGCCGGGGATAGCCATCATCATGCCGAGCGTAACAGGCACATCGCTCATAATCGATGTGGGCGCGAACATAAATCCGAAACCGATACATCTTTTGCAATACGGCATCATGGCGGATGCTTATTCGAGATACATCCTGAAGACGCCGGACCCGAGCGTAGGGCTTTTAAGCGTCGGGGAAGAGGAGACAAAGGGGACAGAATTCATAAAAGAGGCCCACACGCTATTAAGTGAATCCAAACTGAATTTCATCGGCAACGTCGAGGGCCGCGACATCTACGCCGGAAAGGCCGACATAATACTATGCGACGGATTCGTCGGCAATGTCATACTGAAGATATCGGAAAGCGTTGCCGATACTATAATGCAGCTCGTGAGGCAGGAGATAAAATCGAGCATCATAGCGACGGTAGGCGCCGCTTTGTCGAGCTCTGCCTTCTCTGTTTTGAAGAAGAAGATGGACTATTCCGAATACGGCGGAGCGCCGCTTTTGGGAGTGGACGGAAGATGCATCATAAGCCATGGCTCCTCCACGGCGAAGGCCATAAAGAATGCCATAAGGGTTGAGGCAGATTTTGTATCTCAGGATGTTAATAAGCATATTGTGGAAGAATTGGAGAGTTATTGATGTGTGAATCTAAAAAGGTTGGAATAATCGGTTTAGGGGCTTATCTACCGGAAAAGGTGTTGACCAATAAAGACCTGGAAAAGATGGTCGACACGACGGATGAGTGGATAACCACGAGGACAGGCATAAAAGAGCGAAGGATAGCCCGCAAGGACGAGGCGACGAGCGATATGGCTGCGGAGGCCTCGAAAAGGGCGCTCAAGGACGCGGGATTAAAGGCCGAAGATATAGACCTCATCATAGTCGCTACGATAACACCCGATATGTTCTTCCCCGCAACCGCCTGTTTAGTCCAGGAGAAGATAGGCGCGAAGTCAGTCACCGCGTTTGACATAAGCGTCGCCTGCTCCGGTTTCATATACGGCCTCGCGATAGCCAATCAGTTCATAGGTTCCGGGACTTACCGGCATGCGCTCGTCATCGGGGCGGAAAAGCTCTCTTCGATAACCGACTGGAGCGACAGGACGACCTGTGTATTATTCGGCGACGGCGCCGGTGCCGCGGTTTTAGGGCCCGTAGAAAAAGGCGGAATATTGTCCGTGCATCTCGGCGCCAATGGCCGCGAAGGGGACCTCTTAAAGCTTCCGGCCGGCGGTTCCCGCATACCGGCGACCAAGAAGACGATAGATGACCGCCTCCACTTTGTGAAGATGAACGGCTCCGAACTTTTCAAGCACGCTGTTAAGATCATGGCAGATGCCGCATTAGGGGCGACGACGCCCTTAAATCTGAAGGCGGAGGACATAAGCCTCGTGATACCGCATCAGGCGAATCTCAGGATACTGGAAGCTGTCGGCAGGAGAATGGGGTTGAGCAAAGAGAAGATATATCTGAATATCGATAGATACGGAAACATGTCTGCGGCATCAAGCGCTGTGGCACTGGTTGACGCCGTGAAAGAAGGCCGCATAAAGAAAGGTGACAAGATACTACTTGACGCGTTTGGCGCCGGCCTGACCTGGGGAGCGATCGTAATCGAATGGTAGAGGCCGCGTATATCTTTCCGGGACAGGGCAGCCAATACGCCGGAATGGGTAAGGACCTGTATGATAATTTTCCCGCTGCAAAAGAGATTTTCGATAAATCTAACGAGATCCTGAAATACGATTTAAAGAAACTGTGTTTCGAAGGCCCGCAGGAAGAGCTCTCCACAACGCAGAACAGCCAGCCGGCAATCCTCACCGCAAGCATAGCCGCCTTAAAGGCCTATGAATCATCAGAACTTTTTAATCAATATCTTCCGAAATTCAGCCTTGGTTTAAGCCTTGGAGAATACACCGCCCTTGTCGCCACAGGGAGCCTTTCGTTTGAGGACGCGCTGGTCCTGGTAAGAAAGCGCGGGGAATTCATGGAGGAGGCTTCAAGGAAGAATCCGGGCAAGATGGCGTGCATCATAGGGATGGAACTGCCAGCGGTTGAGACTTTGTGCAAGGGAATAGGCTGCGAGATAGCGAATCTTAACTGCCCCGGCCAGATAGTTGTTTCAGGAAAGACTACAAATATAGAGCTCTTGGCAGGCCTTGCGAAGGACAAAGGCGCAAAGAGGGTATTGATGCTCGATGTGAGCGGGCCTTTCCATTCATCCTTGATGACACCTGCCAGGGATAAGCTCAAAAATTTTATAGATAAGATACAGATACTGCCTCCAAAGTTCTCTTTTGTCAGCAATGTGGACGCCAAAGTTCAGACCGATCCTCTCATGATAAAAGAGAACCTGATAGCTCAAGTCAACTCAAAGACGCTCTGGGAAGATTCAGTGAGGCTCGTTGCCGCGAGCGGCATAAAGACATTCTTAGAAATCGGCCCCGGACAGGTTTTGAAGGGATTATTGAAGAAGATAGACCCGAAGCTGGAGGTCAAAAATATAGGCACTTTTCAAGACTTACAGATCTCGTCATCGTTATGTTAGGGTATAAAAAAGTTATTTGTATGTTTAAAAATTCTGTGCTATAATTAAGTTATTCCAACGGAGGATATTTTGATTAGGAAACGTAATATATTTTTTCTGGTTATCATTTCAATCTTATTCAGTTTTCAAATAATCTCTGCACAGGAAAATATAATCCCAGGCGAAGTAGACACCCAGCCAAGCGGTACTGCTACAGATCATTTTATATCAGCTCAAGCCGCAAAAGAATCTCTTATTGCAATAAACCAATCTATTGAACAAGCCTCACAATTGAATTTTGTTAGTGCAAACGGCACAGCCCTCTTTTTGAATGGGCAGGAGTATAAATTTTCTTTTGCAAATCAATATTATCTTTTCTATAAATCCCAAACTATGGTTGACGAGATATTCAGTGATGCACAGGGTTTAGGTTTGAACGTTCTTAGGACATGGGGATTCTGCGACGGCATGTTCAAGGATGGTGTTTCCTTTCAGCCAAATCCTGGAGTATACGATGAATCCGGATTTAGTAAGATGGAATACATTATATACAAGGCCTCGCAGAGCAACATGAAATTGATTATACCATTTGTGAACAACTGGGATGACTTCGGCGGGATCAACCAATATGTGAAGTGGTTGACGGGCACGACCCCTTCGATAAGCGAGCACGGCCTATTCTTCACAGACTCGACGATCAAAGGCTGGTATAAGAATTACGTGGACTTTTTTTGAATAGGGTCAATACCTATACGGGCATTGCCTATAAGAATGATCCAACCATCTTGGCGTGGGAGCTTGCCAATGAGCCGAGGGCCTATACGGATTCAACAGGTTCGATCCTGAACCCATGGATCAACGAGATGGCGCAATATATAAAAGGCATCGACTCGAATCACCTGCTTTCTGCCGGCGTCGAGGGTTGGTATGGATATAAAGATTGGTATGGCTCTCCTACCGGTGTTGATTTTGTCACAAGCCAATCATCTCCATATATTGATATCGCAACATTCCACCTATTTCCTGATTATTATAATTTGAGTGAAGTTCAATCGCTTCAATGGATTAGTAACAGGGCTAGTAGTGCACAAAACTCTCTAGGAAAACCTGTGTATATAGGTGAGTTTGGTAAGATGGTTGATAGGGCCGCCTCTAATGCTGGCAGCCAGATGAAAGCGAGGAACGACTTATATAAGAATATCTACAACACGGCGTCATCGTCTGGGGTGGATGGGTTAGGATTTTGGTTATTATCCGGCCATCAGGATGACGGTAGCTTATATCCTGATTACGACCACTTCACGGTATATTATCCCGAGGACCGTTCAACCTCAAGGGTTATAAAATCCGGATCCGCATTATTTGTCCCCGCTTCAGGCAGAGGTGGCAGAAATAAGAATAGTACGTCAATCACGACAACTGCTGACAGTTACGAGTTGGTTGAACCTGTGGGTAATCGTTCATTCGGCAGGGTTGGCGGGTCAGTGGTAAGGCCATGGTTAAGATCGTCCGATATATATAGAATCTTTAGCGACCTTCCAGCAGGTTTCAATTTAGAGAATTACCTCTGGTAATAATCCGCAAGACACACCTTATCTTCACTACCAGTAAAGCTTAGCGAACCTCTTCGCATACCGCTTTATCCATTCCGCAGAAGCTTGTTTGAATGAAACATCATGTCCTAGTTGAACTGAACGCAATAGTCTGTATTCGTCTATAAGATATATCTGTTCGACGAGCTTCACCCTAAAGGCATCAGAATAACGATAGAACGAAACGCCGATATTGTACAGCCTAGAATCTTCTTCATCCTGCTCGATATGCGCCACCTTTGCCCGCACCTTAACCACATTCTCCCTGATAGGCAATTTCAAAATTATTATCTTGCCAGTTTGTAAGCGGTGTTTGGACAAAAAGAGCAAGCCCCCTTTACTGACGTTGATCGTTTTTGTCCTTTCGGCTGTCTTCTTCGGCGCATATTCGTATTCCAAAGGATAGCATATCGGGTGCCTTATGAAACGCCTTCTCTCCCTCATCTGCACCATGCCTTTATATTAATATATTCGCATAGCGAAAGCAAGAAAAAACGTCTTACAGCAACTCTTTCGTTGACTTCAACCAACTCCTATGTTATATATGTAGCATATGGAACGCATTTGCATAATCGGTGACGGCGGATGGGGCACGACTTTAGCAATACTGCTTTCACGGAAGGGCTGCGGAGTAACCATTTGGGGCGCCTTTCCTGATTATATTGAAATATTAAGGAATAATAGGGATAATGCAAAGTACCTTCCCGGCGTAAAGATCCCGGAAGCGATAAAGATAACATCAGCGCTGGATGAGGCTGTTGCCGGAAAAGATATAGTCATCCTGGCAATCCCGTCGCAATTTATGAGAGGCACTATAACGCGCCTGAAGATGTGCGACCTCTCGAATAAGATATTTGTCAGCGTCACAAAGGGCATAGAGAATAAGACGCTTAAACGGATGTCTGAAGTAATTGAAGAAGTGCTGGGCGCTCTACCATTGGCGGTCCTATCCGGCCCAACAATAGCGCTGGAAGTTGCGAACGGGATTCCCACGAACATAGTTGCATCATCGGGAGATTTGGGTCTCGCGAAGAGGATTCAGGATACCTTTATGACCGAGCGCTTCAGGGTATATACAAATAGCGATGTCACCGGCGTTGAGCTTGGCGGCGCGTTGAAGAATATCATCGCGATCGCAGCAGGGGCGTCGGATGCCATGGGCTTCGGCACGAACGCGAAGGCGGCGCTTCTGACGAGAGGCCTGGCCGAGATGGCGCGTTTAGGGGTAGCGATGGGCGCCAAGAGAGAGACGTTTTACGGCTTAAGCGGCCTCGGCGATTTGATGACAACCTGTATAAGCCAATATTCGAGAAATAGATGGCTGGGTGAGGAGATTGGTAAAGGCAAAAGATTGAAAGACGTGCTGAAAGAGACCGAGATGGTCGTAGAAGGAGTGGCAACTACGAAGAGCGCATATGAACTTTCAAAGAAATATAAGGTCGAGATGCCGGTCGCGCAGGAGATATACAGGGTCCTTTATGAAAATAAAGACCCGAAGATAGCGGTGCGCGATCTGATGACTCGTTCTCCCAAGGTTGAAGGCGAGATGTAGATCCTTCGTAAAATTGGCGGGGGGTAGCGCAGTCCGGTTTAGCGCACTTGCTTGGGGTGCAAGGGGTCGTGAGTTCAAATCTCATCCCCCCGACCAGCTTAAAACAAGGTGAAAGATGACATGAGAATGATAAATGTCGGAATAATTGGCTTCGGGACGATAGGAAACGGTGTCGTAAAGGTCTTGAAGTCTAAGAGGTCGTTCTTGAAAGATATAGTTGTAGAGCTTATCGGGGGAGTGAGGCCGGCTAAAGATATCATATTGGAGGCATTGCGAGAGGGTAAGCATGTAGTCACCGCAAATAAGGCGCTTCTATCAGAATCCGGATACCAAATTTTCAATCTGGCAAATACCCTGGGCCTGGCCGTGGGGTTCGAAGCGAGCGTTGGCGGCGGGATACCCATTATAAAATCTCTGAAAGAAGGTTTTGTTGCTAACAGGATAGATTTAATCTATGGAATAATAAACGGCACGTCTAACTTCATCCTTTCGAAGATGGCGGAAGAGGGATACGGCTTCAAAGAGGCCCTCAAGACAGCCCAAGCTAAAGGCTATGCTGAAAAGGACCCGTCTCTTGATATAGACGGGATAGATTCGCGGCATAAGTTGTCGATCTTAGCGCTCCTCGGTTTCGGCATCCCGAGCAAGGCCGAAGAGATCTATACGGAAGGCATAAGGGATATCGAGCCGGCAGATATTCAATACGCCAGGGAAGCAGGATACTCGATCAAACTTTTGGCGATAGCAAAAAGAGCGGGCGATTCATTGGAACTTAGAGTGCACCCGACGCTTATCCCCAAGGCCCATCTACTCGCAGATGTGAACGGCGTTTATAATGCCATATTCGTAAAAGGTGACCTCATCGGCGAAAATCTATTCTTCGGTGAGGGTGCCGGCGCATCTCCGACTTCGAGCGCCGTCGTGAGCGATATAGTCACAATCGCTAAAGATATCTCAAGAGGCGGCCGGATAGAGAAATCGATTGCGTTCAGGAAAGAGGTAAAAGAGATTAAGAAGATGGACGAGGTAAGGATGAGGTTCTATATAAGATTTTCAGCCATCGATAAGCCGGGCGTTCTGGCCAAGATATCGGGCATATTGGGTCATCACAGGATAAGCATAGCGAGCGTCTCTCAGAAGGAGAGCAAGGCCGGAAGGATCGTACCAGTCGTTATGATGACGCATGAGGCCAAAGAGCATGACATGGTCATGGCGCTGAAGGAGATAGACAGGCTTAGCGTGGTAAAGAAAAGAACGGTAAGGATAAGGGTGGAAGGTTGATATGTGGAACGGCGTGATTGAAAGATATAAAAAATTTCTCCCGGTAACAGACAAGACTCCTGTCGCTACTTTGAAGGAAGGCAATACCCCGCTTCTTGAGGCTAAATATATAAGCAGTTTAATCGGCGGCGGCACCGAAGTATACTTAAAATACGAAGGCCTCAACCCGACAGGCTCTTTTAAAGACCGAGGGATGACGCTCGCGATATCAAAGGCCTTAGAAGTTGGCTCGAAGACTGTCATGTGCGCCTCGACTGGCAACACCTCCGCATCTGCCGCCGCTTACGCCGCAAAGGCCGGTTTGAGGTGTATAGTTTTGATTCCAGAGGGCGCGATAGCAGCGGGGAAATTGTCCCAGGCCCTGATCCATGGCGCAACCGTTATCGCAATCAAAGGCAATTTTGACGATGCGTTGAATATAGTGAAAGAGATAACAAAAAAATATCCGATCAGCTTAGTGAATTCTATAAATCCATACAGGATAGAAGGCCAGAAGACAGGGGCGTTTGAGGTCTGCGATTGTATAGGTGACGCCCCGGACTACCACGCTATCCCTGTGGGGAACGCGGGCAATATCACCGCTTATTGGAAAGGTTATAAAGAATATAAAAATGAAAACCTCATAAAAAGGCTGCCGAGGATGCTTGGTTTTCAGGCAGAGGGTGCAGCCCCGATAGTCCTGGGCCATGTGGTAAAAGAGCCGAAGACCATAGCTACGGCAATCAGGATAGGAAATCCGGCCAGCTGGAAACAGGCGGAAGCGGCCAGGGATGAATCCGGCGGTTTGATAGACATGGTATCAGATGATGAAATCCTGTCAGCGTATAAGCTTTTGGCGTCAAAGGAAGGGCTATTCGTCGAGCCGGCCAGCGCAGCGAGCGTCGCCGGGATTTTAAAACTTGCGAAGAAAGGGTATTTCAAGAAAGCAAAAATCGTCTGCGTCCTGACCGGCCACGGCCTGAAAGATCCTGACAGGGCGATTGCAATCATGCCGGCTCCAAAGGTGTTAGAGCCTAAATTAGAGCTGGTCCTGAAGGAGATAGGTTTATGAGGTACGCGATACTGGTCGGTGATGGGATGAGTGACAGGCCCATCCCAGAGCTTGATGATAAGACGCCGCTTGAGGTCGCGAAGATCCCAAATATAAATGAGATTGTGAAGGCCGGCATGATAGGACTGGCGAAGACGGTTCCCGCGAAGATGAAGCCGGCAAGCGATATCGCGAACCTTGCCATACTGGGTTACGACCCTAAGAGATATTATACGGGGAGGGGTCCCTTGGAAGCAGCGAATATCGGCGTTGAGTTGGATGAGGATGAGATAGCGTTCAGGTGCAATCTCATAACTGCTAATAACGATGTCATGGCAGACTATAGCGCGGGCCACAGAACAGAGAAAGAATCGAAAATTTTGATAGACTATATCAATGAAAAGCTGGCTAGCGACAGGATCAAGTTCTATCACGGTAAAAGTTACAGGAACCTCACGGTTATAAAGACGAGGTCGCGCGAAGACCTGAAT
>JACROW010000097.1 GCA_016214245.1 Candidatus Omnitrophota bacterium
GCTTAATAGAAAGAACGCGCCGGGCGCTCTGGTCATCACAACCCAGTTCGTCCAGTTATGCGGCATCACCTTATGGCCCAACAGCGTCCCGAAACCAATGGTCTCCCTTACAATGGCCATCAAGACCAGCATGAAAGTGTAACCGATGCCGCATCCCAAACCGTCCAATGATGATAGAACCGGACCATTCTTTATGGCAAATGCCTCTGCCCTGCCCATGAGGATACAATTCGTGATGATCAAACCAACGTAAGGCCCCATCGCCTCGCTTATCGGCGGGAAATAGGCCTTCAAGAACCTATCTACGCATATGACGAATGTGGCGATGATAGTCATATACGCGAGCATCCTGACCCGGCCTGGTATGACATTACGGAAGACGGAGACAAATAACGAACTGAAAACAGTGCAGAATGTCACGCCCATGCCCATCGCCAAGGCATTATCGAGACGATTTGTGATCGCCAGCACCGAGCAGATCCCCAATATCATGCAGAAGGTAGGATGGTCCTGCCAGACGCCGGCAGTCAGGACCTTGAACCACTTTGTATGCCTTATGCTTCTTTTAAATCCTTTCTTCGCCATAATATTATCCCTTTATCGCTGTTAAATATTTCTTGAGATTTTCGTTGATGAGCTTCTCGAATGCGCGGCTTGAACCTGTCGCGCCTGTTATAGCGTCCACCTCATTCTTTTGAATGGCCTTTCCCTCTGGTGTAAATGCGAGGCGCGGCAGCACCTCTTTATTCCTGAATTGCCTGAGGAAGCTCGCCTCCGCAATCCTGCCGCCCAGGCCCGGCGTCTCTTCCTGATGGGTGACCTTTATACTGCGGATAGTCTTTAAATCGCTCTCTAAAGCTATGATGCCGGAGACAGGCCCCCACAACCCCGGCCCGGAGAATTCAAAGGCGACTGCGCCGTCACGGGAGCTGTAAAATGCGTACGCGCCTTTTTTTGATACCTTGATATTCTCATCGAATATGTTTCTCGCGGTAGAGGCGTCATGAGAGATGTCGAGCACATCCAGGACAGAGGATTTTAATTTCAATTCCTCATTTCGGGCAATCAAAGGCGACGTATAGATATTTATCCCTAAAAGGAGCCCGCCAGACACTGTTCCCATTACCAGCACAAATATGACTATTCTTAATCCCTTCACTTTATTTTACCTTACTCTTTCGGTATCTCGCCTTTAATACTAACGTGTCTATTAAAGGAGTAAAGGCATTAACCAAAAGTATGCTGAACATGACCCCTTCTACATATCCCGAAATGCCGCGGATCAGCACCGTCAATAGACCTAATAATATTCCCGCAATCCACCTGCCCTGTTTGGTGAAAGGATGAAATAACGGAGGCGCGAATTGGGTGTGAAAAATATGATTGAATAAAAGCGGTGCGATAGAGACGGAACCTAAGTATCCAAAAGGTATCCGCCAATCGGATATCTTGGCAAATATCAGAAATAAACCTCCGAGGATAAGCGCGACGCGAAACGTCTCGCCGATACACCCTGCGTTCTGCCCGAACAATAGACTCATATAAGATGTCACAATCCCTTGGCTCTTGAAGAGGCCGAGCGGTGTAGCGGCAGTGACCGCATCCACATTCTGATAGCGTAAGATGCCACCTAAGCCGCCCATAAAAGGCTCCTGCCAATTGACTGTCATTATTTTTGGAAACGCTATGGTAAGGAATATCCTCCCGACGATAGCCGGATTGAAGATATTTCTCCCTGTTCCGCCAAAGACCTCTTTGCCGAAGACAGTCGCGAAGACGACGCCGACCGCCACAACCCATAACGGAACTGTTGGAGGAAGGATGAGCGGGAAGACCAATCCTGTAACCAAGAACCCTTCGTGGATCTCCTTCTTTCTCGTTATGGCGAAGATCACCTCTACAATGCCGCCGAATATATAGGAAACGAGGATGACGGCAATAACGCGCATGCCCCAAAAATAGACAGCGCCTATCACTGCGGGCATAAGGGCGATTACCACGAAAGACATGAAGCGCTTCATATCCATGTAATCCAGGATATGAGGGAGCCGGGTCACCTTGTCGGTGCCAAAGAAGAATTCATCTGTCGCATTAAGGACCGGCTTAAGCGCCTTGAGATATTTATTCCTTTCCATCAATTCATATAAATTGTCGATCGCCCGTCTTAGTAATCTCATATCTTTATAGCTTCGTTACTCCGCGGTATTCCTCTATGCCCTTCAAATCAAAATATGGCAGGATGCACTGTGTGCGGTCACAGCCCTGCATCGTCAACTTCTCGTGCCCCTCTTTCATGTGCTGGAGGAGGGGAATCTTTACGGGGCAGATGAAACTGCAGAGTCCGCATTCGATGCAGTTGAAGATATCATAGTTCATTAACGTTTCATCGATGACGCCCCTCTTTACGTATTTACTCAATAGGTGCGGTATTATCCTGACAGGGCATACCTCTTCGCAGTAAGTGCAGGATATGCATGGCCTTTCTTCGCCGTGCATGTTCGTATCAGCGGACTTCGCTAGATTGGGCAGCCAATTCGCCAGGAATGCCTGGCTGTAAGAATCGCGCCTTGCGCCTATTCGCATAAAAGAGAGAGGCTCTCTATCTTTTCTCTCTGGGATCGCCACTATCTGTGAAAACGTCTTGTCTATGGGGAGCGTGAAGTCGTTTAACTGGACGCCGGTAAGGAGGCTGTTCAATACTATGCGGGAAGGCCTATCTTCCTTCAGTCGGCCGGATAAGAGGCCGCCTAACGTCGTCCCGACTCGCGCCGTAACATGCATATTCTCCCTCATCGAC
>JACROW010000101.1 GCA_016214245.1 Candidatus Omnitrophota bacterium
AGCATATTTTATATCGAGCGTTGCAAAGAATATCTTTATTATGCTTTTGGCGTTTTCGAAGAATCTCTTTTTTCTGGCTGCGCTGACACACAAGAATATGCCCTTCCGCTTTCGTCTGGCTGTGGCGGCCTTCCTCAACACATACTTCAGCACCCATAGACTCTGGAGCCTGTCGATCATCATCTTGACCTGGGCGGTAACGCTTCCGAAGAATATTGGCGATGCCACTATAACAGCGTCGGCGCTGTTCAAGCTTCTATATACGAGCTGCATATCGTCGTCGATCACGCATATGCCTGTTTCATCACAGCCGCCGCATTCCTGGCACGGTTTGAAATTCAGATCGTTCAGGGCTATCTTCTCAACCCGGGCCCCGGCTGACTGTGCGCCTTCAAGCGCCTTATCAAGAAGCGTATCTGTATTCCCGCCCTTCCTCGGACTTCCGCTGATCCCCAAGATCTTCATTTCATTTTATCTTAAAACTTTACCAATTTCAATCGCGGATTAGGGTTATAGTGCCTCCCTACTTTTGCGCAGGGCCTTCCATTTACCATTACGATATCAGCCGTAAAATCCCTCTTCAGCCGGAAGAATGCGGAGCCCACCCCGACCAGGTCATATGGGACCTTTATCGAATTAAAGTATCTTATCTTCTCCTCGTCAAAACCACAGCTTATAACTATCTTTACGAATTTAAAACCCTGCGCATCGAGTGCCCGTCGGACATTCCAGACAAGTTCAGGAGATACGCCAAGCGTTGCTTTCGATTTAGATTTAACGGATCTGTCATGCAGGTCCAATGCCGTATCGAGCCTGACACCCCAAAGCCTTTTACCGAGGGCCCTGGCCACCTCTAAAGACGTCTTCACGCAATCGTTCTCGAAATCCACCAAGGCTATTCGTCTAATATCCTTGGGCATATATTTATCGAAAGCGATACAGGCTGCGGCAGTATCTCCATCATACGCCGCTATAAGGCCGTGCGGGATTGTGCCTTCGCCATGGCTGCCCCACCAGGCGGCGTTTGCATCCGTCGAGACGCCGAGGGCGCCGCTTATGAATGCCGCGTAGCCATCGCCGGTCTGCAGGCTGTAATGGTCGAACCTCGCCGGAAAAAATAGTACCTTCTTCGGCCTTGCCGCATCGACAACCCTTTTTACCGCTGTCGCGACCGCAGTCCGCCTGGCGATGACGCCCAGATATACGGTTTCGAGATGCGCAAACGTGGAGTAATCGCCTTCTATAGTCATAACGGTCTCCATGGGCCTTACAGTATCACCGTCATATAAAGCCTTTATCTTCAGTTTTTCCGGATTATACGCGCAGAACCTTAAGACCGCTATGGCCTCATCCAGGCCGCAGACTATCGATTTTTCTCTTGTGAAGATCTGCATCACAACGTCAGGGTGGTAATTGTCTTTCAAGAGGACCTCTCGTGTCCTTATGAAATACTTATCGGAATACCATCCTTTTTTTATCTTTTCAACCGGCAGGTTAAAAATAGGCGGGCTTAACCTCTTTCCTTTTATCCACTTCTCCATATAAAGCTACTTCTCTATCTTCAGTCCTATAGTCCTGGCTATTTCGTAAAATTCTTTCTCGTTTATCTCATCAAGGGTCTTATGGTGCCTATCCAGCTGCTCGTTAAATTTCACCGCCTTTTCCTGCATCTTCTCATGCGTCTCTTTTGAACCGCCGAATAGACGAAAGTTCTTGCCCTTTGTAATCCTCACATGGCCATCCTTGGCGTCAAATCCCAGCCCGAGCAATATCCTTCTATAGAGCCTTTTCACTCAAGCTATTCCTTCCTTGTATAAATTACACCTTGTAAACGTTGTCCCCTGTCCTTACGCGGGATTTGACCAAAAGCCCTATCTCCTGGCCCTTGCGCGCGAGGTCTATCGGCACATGGTCCAGCTGCATCGAGCCCACCTTTTCTTTAAAATCCGTGGTATGGCCTTTGATCTGAATCTTATCCCCAAGCTTTAAACCGTCCTTCAATATGAGGACCGCTGCCGCTTTAACCTTCGGGAAATAATGAGTAACTTCCCCGATCTTTTCCAGCGTTATCGCCTGGGCCTTTTTCGATACAACCTTCTTCTTTCTTGCAGCTGCCTTTTTAACTTTAGACTTTATTTTTACGATCTTTCTTTTTCTGGCTTTCTTCTTGGCCATAAGTCCTCCTATATTTTTATCCTCGCTATATTATATTATTCCAAAAATTTATTTGCAAGCATTTTTAAAGGGCACGATGTGCACCTCGGCTTATTTTTACAAAAGTCCTTGGCCAGCCTGACTATCAGCGCGTGATACTCGTTATACACTCCTGCCTTCTTGGGCAGGTTGTTCATAAAAAACCTCTGGACATCCTCGTAAGGCGCATCTTCCCTGAAGAAATTATGCCTGGAGAATACCCTTTTCGTATATGCATCAACAACGAAGACAGGCCTTCCAAAAGCATATAGCAATATGGAGTCGCAGGTCTCAGGGCCGATGCCGTTCACGTTTAACAGCTCATGGCGCAACCTATCGGTCCCTTCATGAGAGGCATTTGTTAAACTGCCTTTGTATTTCGAAAATAAAAATCCTATGAAGTCTTTAAGCCTCTTAGATTTTATATTATAGTAGCCGGCTGGCCTTATATGCCGGCCGAGAGCCGCCGAATCCACTTTTTTAAAGGCCGATGGCGAGAGGAGCTTCGAGCCTCTCAAATTGCGTATCGCCTTTTCAACATTCGTCCAGGCCGTATTTTGCGTCAATATCGCACCCACGATTACCTCGAAGCGCGTCCTGGCAGGCCACCACTCCTGCGGGCCATAAAATCTATAAAGCCTTTTATATATATCGACCAGGGTTACTCTATCTCTCGGTGGGCGCATATGAAGTGCCTGTCAACCATATTGCGGAAAGGAAGGATGCCAATAGGCTTTAGTTTGATGGCTGGTTGCCTCTCAGTGCCGTCAATGCCTCCTGAGCCTGTCTCCTCACCCTCATGCTCTCGTCGTTCAATAGGAGTTCAAAGTCTTTAGCGAACTCTGCAGAGCCTATTTTGGCAAGCGACTTCATTGCGGCGACCCTTACATCGATAGCCTCGTCGCGAAGCAGTTTCTTGAGGGGCGGCACGACCTCACTTGCGCCGATTTCCCCCAAAGCCATTGTTGCGGCGTATCTTAAGTCCTTGCTGTCCATCTCCGCGATCTTTATCAGATACGGAATCGAACTCGGGTCCTTGACTTCGCCAAGCGCCTTCAGAGCTTCTTTTCTCACATTTATATTCCTATCCTCCAAGAGTTTATTTAAGGCTGGGATTGCGGCCTTGGTTCGTATCTTGCCTAACGCTATAGCCAGCCTCAACCTGACTTCATCATTGTAATCGTCCGAGAACCGCGAAAGCTTCTCAACCGCCCTCGCCTCCTTTATGTCGCCTAACCCGTCTATCGCCAACATCCTTATTCTTATATCTTGATCGTCTAACAGTTTCATGAAGGTATCGTTGAGAGCGGGGTCCTTTATCTGCTGAAGCGAACGCGATGCGAGATACCTTGTCTGTGAATCGAGATCTGTCAGGGCCCCCTTCAGGGGTTCGATCGCCTTTCTATCGCTGATGCTGCCAAGTGCCTTTGCTGAGGCGCGCCTTATCTTCAGACTCGGATCCTTCAGGCTTTGAGACAGAGATTCCGTAGCCATCGGGCTTTTGATATCGGCGAGAATATCTATCACGGTCGTCCTTTGGCTTATGCTCTCTTTGGGGTTATTCACCACCTCGGTCAAGGACGGTACGGCGGGCGCGCCTATGGCGGTTAAATTTACGATCGCGTCATGCTCATATTTTTTATCCTTTAAGAGCGCTATATTCTTCCTGACAATAGACTGGGTCCTCATTTCTATATCTTCACAGAACGCGGCCGAAGTGAAACAAATAATTAAACCGATAACAACTGATAACCAGTAACCATTAACCCGTAACCCGTAACGCATAGTTCCTCCCTTCTGTTTACTATTCAAAATACTCCGCATCACTATATTTATATTTACAGATGCCTCTTTTGGAATGTTCGATAAAATCTATTAAATGATTCAATTCGTTCGAGGGTTTCAGTTTTTTGATCCCCTCTATGGCCTGCGCGGTATTCAGGTCCGCGTTATAAAGCAGCCTGAATGCCTCTTTGAGATTATCTATAAGCTCCTTTGAGAATTTAGACCTTCTCAAACCTATAAGATTTATGGACCTCACCACCGAAGGACCCCTGACCAGCATATACGGCGGCACATCCTTATTTATCCCGGTGAAGCCGCCTATCATAGATAGGGCCCCTATGCGGCAGAATTGGTGGACGACGACATTGCCCGAGATGAACGCCTTGTCCTCAACGGTAACATAGCCGGACAATAGCGCGCAATTGGCAATAATGACATTATTTCCTATTTCACAGTTATGGCCGATGTGCGAAAGGGCCATCAGATAACAGTCATCGCCGATGACGGTTGAACTGCAGTCTTTTGTACCCCTGTGTATAGTTGCGTATTCTCTTATTATGTTCCTCTTCCCTATTTTAAGATAGGTCTTGGCACTCTTATCGAAGGCCAGGTCTTGCGGAAAGTGGCCCAGCACAGCACCCATATGTATTTGGGTAGCTTCTCCTATGCTCGTGCCGCTAGCAATGTAGGCATGCGGCCAGACCTTGACCTTCGGCCCTATCTCAACGCCATCCTCGACTATCGCGAATGGCCCGATCTCGACATCGCCCGCTATTCTGGCATTTTTACTGATTATCGCCAGCTCGCTTATCTTCATCATTTACCCTTACTTTCAATCTTATCCAATAATTTGTTTATCGCATCGGCTATCGGCTTAATATCGTCGCCCTTCCTCACCTTAAGCCTCCTGCAATAATCTGCAGCCCCTGTTATGCCCTCCAGTTCTTTCTCCAACCTTTCTATGGGGCCTGCAAATCTGTGCGAGAGGCCGATCCCCCACAATATCAATATTAAAAAAAGCGGGGGGATGCCGATTGCGAGGATCATATTTATCTTCTTTATGACGGGGAATAGATTATAGGCAATTGATTCCGGGATCCCCAGCTGTTCGGCCACGAGGCTGAAGATGAGGTAATACAAGCAGCCTCCGACGAACACGAGCGGTATCAGCATGGAGGCGATCAAAAGGGCTATATACCTTCTCTGGGTGGCCTTTTTTGTTAAAAACTTTGTCCTCAAAAATTTTGTCCTCATTTTACTTATGACCTAATTCTATCTCGTCATACATGGCATCTGCGCTCGTCCCTGTATGCTCGGTATTCGTCATAAATGCGACTGCGCCTATATCGTATTCAGGCTTTCGGCCGAATACTTTAAGATAATCCGAGATGATGTCTCTTTCCTGTGTGCGCCAGCCGTTCTGTTTGTCCGGACAGCTTTCGGCGACTATCAATTTTATATTTTTGGAATAGGGGCTTGTGCCAACCAACCCCACGGGAAGCTGTTCGGCCCAGAGATACTCCAATACCTTTGATTTTGTAAAAAATTTCGCCGGAAATATCACATAGACCCGAGCCGCGAAGTCATCTTCGTCTTTTGTCTCGAGGTTCTCTGGCCGGGTTTTCGCCGGGAATTTTTCAACCCTCCATTTCCAACTTATGACAGGCTCTCTTTTTTTGGAATCCAGTTTTATCTTGTAGTACAATGCTGAAGCTGATCTCTCGCTGGTTGCCCTGACATAGGAAAGCGACTGATCCTTTTCAATCCTATAGACGACCTTACCCTTAAATATCTTCTCTTCCCATTCCTTCAGCGAATTATCCTCTGAGAACGGAAACCATTTTACGAGCGCCACCTTATATTTTGCGGGAACTTCTCTTGCTGCCCGCTTGAAGATGAAGATATTGTAATATACCAAAGGGATTGCGACAAGAGATATCGCTATCGTAACCAATAGGACGAAGAGCGCCTTTTTCGTTGGCATTAGAAGTTTATCTTCTCCGCGATATCACCTACGACGGGCATCTTCCAAAAATTGCCCATAAGGACCTGAACTATGCCAATCAAAGAAAGCAGACTGAATAATATAGTTCCAAAAAATAGGATCATCCATCCTAAGATTGGAATTATGCCCACAAAAGCGACTGCAAGCTCACCTATAAATAGGACCAATCCCTGCTTGGCGTGAAACATAGCGAACCTATTCTCTTTCTTCAGAATGAGCGGCACAAGACAGAGGATCCATAGATACGAAAGAATGGCATACGCCTTGCCTTCGAGCACTTCTTTGTCATCTGGCATATCCTTCTCCTCCCTTAACCTTTGTTATATATTCTATTTTGTATTTAACAAAAAGTCAATAAAAAACCCCGTTCTTTTTCACAAAGATCGGGGTTTTTTACCAAAACTTAAGTCTGTCTTAGAAGCTTACCTTCACTGAACCAACAAGGTCTGTCGCGATGTCATTCATGTTGTCGTAATAGACCTCGCCAGGGATAAACCATGCTGCCAGAAGACTGAAGCTCACATCTTCCGTGTAATCCCAGTTGGCTTGCAGGTCAATTTCGTGGCCGACAAAGCCCTTGGTCTTGTTTCTGCTTACATCGTATTTCTCCTGGTTCCAGAAGAGGTTGTAATTTCCGGCGAGCGTCAGGCTCTCGATCGGCCGGACGGTTCCGCGCAGGATAACCTGATGCTGGTTCGTGAATGCCGCGTCAGCAGCGGATATA
>JACROW010000013.1 GCA_016214245.1 Candidatus Omnitrophota bacterium
GTTATTACAAATTTCTTGAGCCGGCTTTAAAGTACGGATACGATCCCAAAATAGACCGCAATAAAATAATTCCTCGTTGAGTTAGCGGATCTTTGCGGGACGACGGGCCCGTAGCTCAGTTGGTAGAGCAGGAGACTCATAATCTCTTGGTCCAAGGTTCGAGTCCTTGCGGGCCCACCATGTACCACTCGCGAAAACTAGAGATAGCTATCGCTCGGGTACATGGCACAGCCATAACGTGTAGTGGTACATGCCCTGTACCTGAAAAATGCCGAAGGCATTTTGAATGGTACAGGGCAAACGTTCGGCCTCCGGCCCAACGGGCCGTAGGCCCGGAGGGGGCTACGGCCCAAAAAGTTATGAAGCTAAAAAATGGTAAATTTAGAGGAACAGATTAAATTGCTGGTAGAGCTGCAAGGTCTCGATACCCAGATCTTCAAACTGGAAAAAGACCTGAGGTCGATGCCGGAAGAGATAAAAAGAATGGAGGAAGAGCTTAAGGAAAAAACAGGCAATCTCAAAAAACTGGAAGAAGGCCTAAAGGCGCTGCAGGTCAAGAGGAAAGAGAAGGAACTCGACCTTGAGGCCAAGGAAGGAACGATTAAGAAATACCAGATTCAGCTCTATCAGATTAAGACGAACAAAGAATATACTGCTCTCCAGCAGGAGATAGCGAGGGTAAGGGCTGATAATTCTTTGCTGGAAGAGGATATAATAAAGATACTCGACCAGCTCGATATCGAGAATCAAGAGATATCAAAGGAAAAGGGGTTTTTAAAGACAGAGGAGATAAGGCTCACCGAGGAGAAGAAAAGAAGAGATGAAGACGCCAAGCGTATAGAGGCGGAGTTGGCGCACCTTAAAGGTCAAAGGGATGAATTGATAAAAAAGATAGACAAATCGATTCTACCGAAATACGAGAGGATCATTAAGAGCAAAGACGGCCTCGCTGTGGTTTCAGTGGCCAATGAGGCATGCCAAGGATGCTTCAGGATCCTCCCGCCGCAGGTTATAAATGAGATAAAGATGAAGAATGACCTCGTCTTCTGCGATAACTGTGCACGGATATTGTATATTGAAGAATAAGAAGATATTTTTATATATAGACGGAGCCAGCAGGGGAAACCCCGGGCCTGCGGGTGTTGGTGTTCTGATGCTGGATGAGAGCAGGAAAAAGATAAAGGAATTTTACAGGTATATCGGCGAGACGACGAACAATATCGCCGAGTACAACGCGCTCATATATGGATTGGAAGAGGCGACGAAATTAAACGCCGATGAGATCGTAATCAATTTGGACAGCGAGCTTGTTGCAAAACAGCTGAGCGGTGACTACAGGGTCAAGGACTCTTTTATAAAACCGCTTTTCGAAAAGGCGCTTGGCATTCTGAGAGGTTTCGGCGAATTTAAGATAAAGCATATCGACAGATCTGAAAATAAGGCCGCAGATAAGCTAGCGAATAAGGCCATCAACTTAAAGCAGACCGGGTAATCGCCCCGAAATTTTTCGGGGAGGAAAGTCCGAGCTCCACGAGCAGCGTAGCGGCTAACAGCCGTCCGCTGAAAGGCGAGGATATAGCCTTGCACCATTCGGCACTTTGTGCCTCAGGTGCAGGGCTACGATGTACCTGAACGTTAGTGAATGGTACATGGTAGAGCCACAGAGACGAGTCTCCGCCATCATTTTTGGCGGAGGGTGAAACGAGGCAATCTCTACGCGGAGCAAGACCAAATAGGACCAGAACTAGGAAAAAGCTCGTTCCTATCCGATTATGGGATGTCTGGTCGGGTAAGGTCGCTTGACCCTTAGAGTAATCTAAGGGCCAGATAGATGATTACCTCATCTCGCTTTTTAGCGGGATAAGACTGAACTCGGCTTACAGGTCTAGCTGACAAAAGGGACAGTAATGAGTTACTGTCCCTTTTTTATTATATTAATATATTATGTTTATCCTACTTGACAAAGGTGGTGGTGTAGTGTATACTTAGTATCACATTGTGGTATAAAATGGTTTAAAATGGAGGAATATAAAAGTGTTCTATGGCGAGTATGAACATACCATAGACAAGAAGGGGAGGATTATCATCCCTTCTAAATTTCGGGACTTCCTTAAAGAATATGATATCCGAAAATTGTATATCACGAGAGGATTGGATAAATGTCTATTCCTCTTCACAGAAGACGAGTGGAAGTCGCAAGAGTCAAAATTCAAGTCGATACCTTTCACGAAATCAGAAGCAAGGAAATTTAACAGAATCTATTTCTCCGGCGCAAGCCAGCTCGAGTGCGATAAACAGGGGAGGATCCTCCCCCCAAAATATTTAAAAGATTTTGCAGAGATCAAACGCGACATAATGATAATAGGCGTGTCAAAACGAATAGAGATCTGGGCCAAGGAGATATGGCAGGAATATTACAAGGGTTCAAAGGGGTCGTTCGAAGAGATTGCAGAAAAATTGATAACCGAAGAGAGGTGAATAATCGTATGGGCACACGATATGCAAAGTCCAATAAAAAAGTAGAATTTTATCCCACCGACATAATAGATAGCATCGAAAGGCTGAAGAAGGTAAGGGCCCTGAACTGCAGCCCCTCCGACATCGGTATGAATAGTTATGTATTAAAGAGATTGCCTTTTAATAAACTGAGCATTTTGACAAAATTTTTATAATAGTTTTACGGAGTCTTTTAGTGCATCAACCGGTAATGCTTAAAGAAGTCGTAAGTTCTTTGAATTTGAAACGGGACGATATTGTATTGGACGCGACCATCGGAGGCGGCGGCCACGCAAAGGAGATACTGAAAAGGATTGCGCCAAATGGCAGGCTGATCGGCATAGATCAGGATGAAGCAGCGCTAAAGATAGTAGAATCTGAGATAGAAAGTTACCATGGGTCTTTTAAGCTGGTGCATGATAATTTCAAAAATCTAGATAAGATATTGTCCGCAGAGCGCATTAAATATTTAGACGCGATACTTTTCGACTTAGGCATATCGACATACCAGATCGAGGATTCTAGACGAGGTTTCAGCATAAAATATGGCGGCAGGCTGGATATGAGAATGGACCCGCGGGCAAATATTACCGCCTATGATATCGTTAATAGGTATAGCGAGAGAAGCTTATCAGATATCATAGAGAGATTTGGAGAAGAGCGATTTCATTCCAGAATAGCAAGATTCATCATAGGGGCGCGTTCAAAAAAACCGATAGAGACTTCAGAAGAACTGTCATCGATCATCCATAAAGCAGTCGGTTACAGATATAGGAAGACGAGGATCGATCCAGCCACGCGAACCTTTCAGGCTATCAGGATAGCGGTCAATGATGAATTGGCATCATTGGAGGATGGATTGAAAAAGGCTGTCTCCTGGCTTAAGGCCGGCGCAAGGATTTGTGTCATATCGTTCCACTCCCTTGAAGACAGGATAGTTAAAGGTTTATTCAAGAGCTATTCGAATCTCGGCGTCTTGAAAATAGTTACAAAAAAACCTCTAAGGCCCTCCCCCGCAGAGATCGCAACCAATCCACGCTCGCGGAGCGGCAAACTTAGGGTGGCAGAAAGGATTGAGTGATTTTAAGTTTGAGAGTCTTTAAACCTATAATCTCAATAATGGCAGTGACATTCATGGCCTTGGCCTATGTGCATCAGCAGATTGAGCTGGTGAAGTTGAGCTATGTCCTGGATAGTAAAGAGGGTAGGCTCGAGCATATGCTTGACCATAAAGAGTACTTAAGGTATAATATTAAAGAACTGGAAAGTCCATCGCGGTTGGAAAGGGTTCTCGCTTCCCGCAAGATATATACAGCCTTTCCAAAAAGAGGCCAGGTCGTAAGCCTCGCCAATGCCCCATCCGCCGCGAGGAAGGAAGAGCCAATACGGACAGTCAGTCTAAAGAAGACCGTCTATTATAGAATTTTTGAATACCTTGGTTTAAGGGCAGAGGCTCAAGCCAGGGAAAAGTAAAATTTTGGGTTTCTTAGATTCGTGCACAGCGGAACCTTTCGAGCGCGCCAAGTAATTGTCTTTCTTTTTTTTCTCCTATCACTCACCATCCTTTTATCACGCTTATTGTATCTGCAGGCTATAAGACACAAATTCTTCTCCAAGATAGCCGACGAACAGCACAGCATTTCTATCGAACTTCCGCCTAAGAGGGGCACCATATTTGACAGGAATATGCGCGTCCTGGCCGTGAATCTGAATAACGATTCCATATTTGCGAATGCGCGGGAGGTAAAAAATAAAAGAGGGACTTCCAGGGTGCTTTCTTCGATACTGAATTTAAAGGAAGACTTCATTTATGAACGGCTCTCGAGAGACAAATCCTTCGTATGGATAAAGAGGAAGATAACTCGGGACGAATCCCTGACGATAAAGAGGCTGAAGCTTGACGGCATAGGGCTCATAAAGGAATCGAAGAGGTACTACCCGAATCGAACCCTTGCCTGCCATCTCTTAGGCGTGGTAGATATTGACAATATCGGGTTGGAAGGGCTGGAGTTGTATTATAATAGATATTTAAAGGGCGAGAACGGATGGCTCTCTTCCACTCAGGATGCCAGAAGGGTACTGCTTGAATCCTATCAGGATGAATATGTCCCGCCGAAAGATGGATTCAATCTGGTCCTGACTATCGATGAGGTCATCCAGCATATCGCAGAAAGGGAATTGCTTAAGGCTTACGAAAAGTATAATGCGAAAGGGGCCTCTATCATAGTGATGGATCCGCGATCCGGCGATATACTGGCGTTGGCCAACCTTCCAAATTACGATCTGAACAGTCCAGGCACGAGGTCGAACGAGTCTATAAGGAATCGGGCGATAAATGATTTCTTTGAGCCTGGAAGCGTATTTAAAATAGTGACTGCAAGCGCAGCGCTGGAAGAAGGGGAAGTGGATTTCGGTAATAAATTTTACTGTGAGAACGGGGCATATAAGGTCGGCCGCAGAGTCCTGCATGACCACAGACCCCACGGCGTCCTGACCTTTCGAGAGGTCATAGAAAAATCGAGCAACATAGGGACGGTCAAGGTCGCCGCCACATTTGGGTCATCGGTGATGTATAAATATATGAGGGGTTTCGGCGTCTACGACAAGACAGGCGTAGACCTTCCCGGAGAGGTTCTGGGCATGAATAGACCCTTATCGAAATGGTCCGGCGTGAGCATGTTGGCGATACCGATGGGGCAGGAGGTTACAGTGACAGCAATGCAGTTGGCCTCCGCCATCTCGGTGATTGCGGATAACGGTTATCTCGTAAGGCCGCGTATAGTGAGCGCGGTTGTGGATGAAAACGGCCGGGCCGTAAAAGAATTCCCGCCTAAAATTGTGAGGAAGGTGCTCTCACCCAAAACAGCGGCCAAGATGAGGGCATTGTTGATGGGCGTTGTCGAAACCGGGACTGGAAAGAAGGCAAAAATAGAAGATTACAATGCGGGCGGTAAAACAGGGACAGCGCAGAAGGTGGAAGGAGGAACTTATTCTCACGAGAGGTTCATCGCATCGTTTATAGGATTCGCGCCGGTTGAGAAGCCGGAGATCTCCGTCGTCATATGCGTTGATGAGCCGCAGCCGGTCTATTATGGCGGTGATGTTGCCGCGCCTGTCTTTAAAAATGTCGCAGATGAGTCTCTTAAATATCTTGGGACAAAAGGAGCCAAGGCTGTCATTTAAGGAATATTTATATGGCATACCTGAAAGATATATTAAACGGAATAGCTTTTAGGACAGAAGATAATATATCCAACATACGGATCGACAGGATTACGGATGACTCTAGAGTAGTTGATGAAGGAGACCTCTTCATAGCGGTAAGCGGATATTCGGTCGACGGGCATAAATTCATAAAAGAGGCGATATCCAAAGGTGCGAAGGTGATATTGTCCGGGAAGGAACTCTTGCTGCCTTCAGGTATAGTAAAGGTCTTTATAGATGATATGAGAAAAGCCATTCCTGTAATAGCCGGAAATTTTTACAATCATCCATCGGATGTATTGAAATTGACAGGGATAACCGGCACGAATGGAAAGACGACCATAACTTATCTAATCGAAAACATATTAAAGGGCATCGGCAAAGAGACAGGCGTTATCGGCACTGTGGATTACAGGTTTAAAGATAGGAAGATATGCGCTAAGAACACGACGCCCGGGGCGTTAGAGTTGACGGCATTATTGGCAGAGATGGTAAAAGAGGGTACAGAGCATGTCATCATGGAGGTCTCGAGCCATTCTTTAGATCAGCACAGGGTGGGCGGCTTATCTTTCGACATTGCGATATTTACAAATATAACCAGCGAACACATGGACTATCATAAGACGATGATGAATTATTTTAATGCGAAAGCGAAATTGTTTGATAGGTTGAAGGATGACGGCATAGCCATATTGAATAGCGACGATCGTAGAGTGGCGCGCCTTAAAAGGGCAATAAGAAAAAAGGTCATAACTTACGGCATAGTAAATAATGCTGATGTGATGGCGAGAAACTTAAAAGTCTCTCAAGAAGGCTCGTCATTCCTCGCGGCAACACCAAATGGCTCTGTAAAGATAGCGACGAGATTAATCGGCTTCCATAACATCTCAAACATTCTGGCAGGTATAGCGGCATCGGTAGCCCAGGGGATTGATTTGCGCAAAGCGAAGGATGGCATAGAGTCTTTGACACTCATCCCCGGCAGGCTGGAAGAGATCGATCTTGGGCAGCCATTCAAGGTCTTTGTGGATTACGCCCATACGGAGGACGCCCTTTATAATACATTGAGTACCCTGAAGAAGATAGCCAAGAGAAATATAATAACTGTTTTCGGCTGCGGCGGAGATAGAGACAGGAAGAAGAGGCCGCTGATGGGAAGGGCCGCTTGCAGATTCTCTGATAAGGCAATAATGACTTCGGATAATCCGAGGTTTGAGGACCCATATCAGATAATAAAAGAGATAGAGGATGGAGTGAGGGGCGAATTTTCCAATTATGTTATTATTGAAGACAGGCGGGATGCCATCGAGAAGGCCATCGCGATAGCATTGAAAGATGACATAGTGGTGATAGCCGGAAAGGGACATGAGAGATGTCAGATCATCGAGGATAAGGTTATACCATTCGACGACCGTGAGGTTGTAAGGTCTATATTGGAGATGAAGGGATATGCTGGTCAAAGAGATCCTAAAGATAACGCGGGGAAGGTTAGTATCGGGCAATCCTGATATAGATATAGCCCCGCCTAAAATCTCGACTGATTCCAGGACGATGATGAAGGGAGGCTTTTTTATTGCGCTTAAGGGGCCGAACTTTGATGGTGACGATTTTGTCAAAGAGGCCTTTGCGAAAGGGGCTCGAGGGGCTTTAGTCGCAGTTTGTAAAATGCAGCTTGACGACAAAAGAATCATTATACAAGTTCGGGATACATTAGAAGCCTTACAAACGATAGCAAGTCATCACAGAATGAAATTCAGGATACCGGTTATAGGCATCACTGGCAGTAACGGCAAGACGACGACCAAGGAGATGATGTGGAGGGTGCTCTCGGCTAAATATAATGTCCTTAAGAATGAAGGCACGAAAAACAATCATATCGGCCTTCCGCTCACCCTTTTGAAACTAGAATCCTCTCATGATATATGCATCCTGGAAATGGGCATGAACCACAGGGGCGAGATACGCCTCTTATGCGACATAGCGAAGCCAACCATAGCGGTTATAACGAACATAGGGCCGTCTCATCTGGAATTCATGGGAAACCTCAATAAGATTTTCAAAGCCAAAAGGGAGATATTGGAATCTTTGTGTAAGAAGTCTATTGCCATTTTAAACGGAGACGATGAATACCTTTCCAAAATAAGGAACGCAAGCTTCGATATCCTTAGGTTTGGCCTTGAGGATTCAAACGATCTTCAGGCAACGGATATTTCAGTGGGAAGGAATAAGATAAAATTCGGGGTGAACGGCAAGATGGGATACGAGTTGAATCTTCTGGGCCTTCACAATATCTGGAATGCGTTAGCCGCTATCGCCGTCGGGACGCGTTTCAATATAAGTTACGGATCTATGAAAAGGTCTCTCTTCGCTTATAAGCCGGCTTACATGAGGTTGAATCTCAGGCGGTTTAATGGGTTGGCCATAATCGACGATACCTATAATTCAAATCCGTCTTCCATGGACTGCGCCTTGGAGGCCTTGAGAAATTACCCCGCCAACGCCAGATGGGTTGTGAGCGGCGATATGTTGGAGCTTGGCGTTCATGGAAAGGATTTTCACAGGATGGTTGGCCGGATGGTTGCGAGGTCAAATGCGAAAGGCCTCTTGACGTTTGGAAGGCTTTCGAAAGCAACTTTGTCCGAAGCCAGAAACTGCGGCATGGATAAAGATAACCTGTGGCATTGTTCAACCCATGGCCAGATCGCCGGGATACTGAGGAGAGTCGCCAAGAGCGGTGATGCGGTATTGATA
>JACROW010000100.1 GCA_016214245.1 Candidatus Omnitrophota bacterium
CAAGATATTCAAGGAAGGCGAGGAGACATCGGAGAAGCAACTCAGCTTCTTCTAACATGCCATGAGACAGATAAACACTATGGTTTTGGAAAATAGGCAAGTAGCCCGCGGTTTTTACAAGATGCGGATAGGATCCACATATCTCGCAGACGCAATGAGCCCTGGGCAATTCATCGAGATTAGATGCTCGGATGATCTGAATCCTCTCCTACGCCGGCCATTGGGCCTGCACAGGATTTTAAAGAATGGCATAGAGGTGCTGTATGAAGTAGTTGGCAAAGGGACCGCACTTTTGTCTAAAAAGAGAAAGGGCGAATCCCTCGATATCATAGGCCCTTTAGGTAATGGTTTTGATATCAAAGCTGGAATGGGGCAAGCAACGATTATAATCGCAGGCGGGATCGGCGTTGCGCCGCTCGTGTCATTGGCGGAAGAGATAGCCCGCTCTCCCCGGCCCGCACTCCACGGTAGAGAACTTTATGTCTTGATCGGCGCATGTAAAAGATCTCATATTCTCTGCGAAAAAGATTTTAAAAAATTAGGCGCGAAGGTTTTGATTGCTACCGAAGATGGCTCAAAAGGCTACAAGGGATTAGCAACGGATTTATTGAAGGATTTCCTAAACCCTAAACCCTATATCCTATACCCTGCCATCTACGCCTGCGGGCCTAATGAGATGCTAAAAACAGTTGCATGGATTGCCAAAGACAGACGAATCCCCTGCCAGATTTCTCTCGAAGAACGAATGGCCTGCGGCGTCGGCGCCTGCTTAGGCTGCGCGGTAAAGGTAAAAGGCGGTGGTTACAAGATGGTCTGTAAAGACGGCCCCATATTCAACGCGGAGGAGATAGCTTGGTGAAGCCTGGATTGGAAGTGAAGATAGGAAAACTTAGACTTAAGAATCCTGTGATGGCAGCATCAGGCACCTTCGGCGAGGAATATAAAGACTTGGTCGATATAAATTCGCTCGGCGCTGTAGTTGCGAAGACGATCACCCTGAAACCGTACAGCGGTAACCCCCCTCCCCGTCTTGCCGAAACACCTTCCGGCATGCTCAATTCCATCGGTTTGGAAAATAAGGGGCTGGACGATTTCCTAAAGAATAAGATGAAATTCTTAAAGACCCTTAAGATCCCGGTCATCGCGAGTATCGCAGGCGAGGATGAATCTGAATTTAAGGAACTGGCAAAGCATTTAAGCAAAGTTAAAAGGGTCGATGCCATAGAGGTCAATCTTTCATGTCCAAATATAAAGGGTCGGGGCATGATTGCGCAGGATGCGAAGGCGACCTATAGAGTTATAACCGCTGTCCGGAAGGCGACAAGCCTTACGATGATCGCAAAGCTATCACCAAATGTGACCGACATAAACCAGATTGCAAAATCTGCCGAGGTTGCAGGCGCAGATGCGGTGACATTGATAAACACCATTTTGGGAATGGCTGTCGATATAGATACGAAATCCCCCGTCCTCGGAAATGTAACGGGTGGCTTGAGCGGGCCAGCGATAAGGCCCATTGCGCTTCGCATGGTCTGGGAGACGCGCAATAAGATTAAGATTCCCATAATAGGTGCAGGCGGAATCATGGATTATAAAGATGCAATAGAGTTCATCCTTTGCGGTGCCAAAGCAATTCAGGTTGGTACCGCGAATTTTGTGAATCCGAAAGCGACAACCGAGATCATAGACGGGATCAAGCGATATTTGGTCAGGAATAAGATAAGAGATATAAACAGATTGGTCGGAACCTTAAATGCCACCCCTGGTGTGGGAAAGGTAATATGAATGTGAAGGAACGCCTGATCGTTGCGCTGGACGTTGATACTGAAAAGAAGGCCCTTGATTTAGTTGATAAATTGAAGGGCCATGTAAAGATATTTAAAGTAGGCAGCGAACTCTTTTCTTCATGCGGGCCGGACATAGTGCGCCTTATAAGAAAAAAGGGATGCGATATCTTTCTGGATTTGAAGTTGAATGATATACCGAACACTGTAGCGAAGGCATCTATCTCTATAGCAAGGCTTGGAGTGTCTATCTTCGATCTCCATGCGCTTGGCGGGTATGATATGATGAAGAAGGCCAAAGATGCCTCCGAAGAGGAGGCGAAGAGCCTTAAAGTAACCAGGCCTAAGGTCCTGGCAGTGACGGTCCTGACAAGTTTTGACGAAAATGGCTTGAAGAAGACAGGCATATATGATAATATTGAGGCCCAGGTTTTAAGGCTCGCGAGGTTGGCGAAAGATGCTGGGCTCGACGGAGTCATAGCTTCCCCGTTCGAGGTAAAATTGATTCGGGAGAATCTTGGAAAGAGTTTCTTGATTGTAACGCCCGGCATCAGACTCGGGCGGACGGCGCCTTCCGATGACCAGAGAAGGATCGCGACGCCGGGAGATGCTATCCGAAGCGGTGCTGATTATATAGTTGTAGGAAGGCCGATCATTGAAGCGAGAAATCCCTTAGATGTCGTGCAAGGGATTTTCGAAGAGATAGAGGGATGACTGAAAAAGAGGTCTTAGAGTTATTTGATAAACACGGTGCCTTCCTTAAAGGACACTTCAGGCTTTCAAGCGGCCTCCATAGTGAAGGATATTTACAATGCGCCCTTATCCTGCAGCATCCTGAAATAGCGGAGAAGCTCTCCAGGGCCTTGGCGAAAAGATTCGAGAAGGAAAAAATAGACCTTGTCATAGGCCCGGCGCTGGGCGGAATAACGTTAGCATATGAAGTCGCGCGCTCACTTAAGCTTCGGGGCATATTCGCCGAGCGGCAGGACGGGAAAATGGTTCTTCGCCGCGGCTTCTCCATTGTTAAGGGAGAGAAGGTATTGGTTGTGGAAGATGTCATCACAACAGGCGGCTCGACGAAAGAGGTTATAGAATTAGTGAAGTCCACCGGCGGGATAGTAATAGGTGTTGGTTCGATCATCGACAGGAGCGAAGGAAGGATAGACTTCGGTGTCAGAGCCGAGCATCTTGCGGGGATCAAGATAGATACTTTCAGCGAAGAGGCCTGCCCTCTCTGCAGATCAAATGTCCTAATCGTCAAACCTGGTTCGCGATAAATAGTTTAAAAGGAGACGCGTATGGCCGAAGAGATTAGAGACTTGATAGAAAAGATAAACGAGGAAGGCGTTAAGGCGGCCGAAGAAAAGGCGAAGGCTATAGAAGAGGAAGCCCGCCGCCGCGCCGAAGCTATCACGAAAAGAGCACAGGCGCAGGCTGAACGCGAGATAGCCGAGGCGAGGGAGCGGATAGCCAGGATGGAAGAATCAAGCCGGGCTATCTTAAGCCAGGCCGGAAGGGATCTCATCTTGAGCCTCAGGAAGGAGATTACCGCTATCCTCGACAGAGTCATACGGTCGCATGTCCATAAGGCATTGAATCCCGATGAATTGGCCGATATCATAAAATCTTTAATTAAAGACAATGCCGGCAAGATAAAGGGCGATATTGTCATATCACTTAAAAAGGAAGACCTTGAAAAACTGGAGAAGTCTTTATTAGGCAGCCTTAAAGATGAGCTGAAGAAAGGGATAACACTTAAATCCTCGGAAGAGATACAAGCCGGCTTCACGATAAGCTACGATCAGGGCAGATCCTATTACGATTTTACCGATAAGGCGCTGGCAGAATATATAGCCTTTCATCTAAGGCCGAAACTTTCCGAGATATTGAAAGAATGAGCCGAGAACGATATTATATATATCTCGTATCGAGTTTACCGATGCTCCATTTCGGGGCCAAGCCCCCTTTACCTTTCGAGAAATTCATCGGCATGTGCAGGGGCCTCATCCCCCGCGAAGATATCGATATCATTAAATCGATAACGTTGGATAACGCATACGCCTATAAGGGCGAACAGCCGACGATTAAGAAGTGGCGCGCCTTCGATACAGCCTTGAGAAATGAGCTTGTCAGGGTCAGGGCTTCCCGCAAACGTGTCGACCCTTATAGATTCATACGCGGGGATGATGAGCCAGATGTGTCTATAAACCATCTTGCTATAAACGCTGTTAGAAATCCTTCGATCCTGGAAGGCGAGAGGATGCTGGACCAGGCGAGATGGCGCGCCCTCGATGAATTTTCGATAGGCCACTACTTCGACATGGATATCCTTGTAGTTTATACGATAAAATTGTTAATCCTCGAGAAATGGGAAGGAATAGCCTCTTCAGACAAACCTAGATTGGTGGAAGAAGTTACAGCGAAAGGCTGATAAGCGGATATGGTGACAACAAAAAGATTGGGCCGCATAACTGAAATCAACGGCAACATGGTTATGGTCGAATTCGAGAGCTACGCCGTTCAGAACGAAGTCGCGTATATCATTCACGGTGATGAGCGCCTTAAGTGCGAGGTGATCCGGATAAGAGGGAATAAGGCGGAGACTCAAGTGTATGAGTCTACCTCTAGTATAAAGGTGGGCGAAGAGGTTGAATTCACCGACGAGCTTCTGTCGGCGGAACTTGGCCCCGGCCTTCTGGGCCAGATATTCGATGGGCTCCAGAACCCTCTTCCTCACATAGCCGAGAAGTGCGGCTTCTTTTTAAAACGGGGCGTGTATCTCGACCCTCTGCCCGGCGATTCAGAGTGGGAATTCACCCCCCTTCGAAAAGAAGGCGATAAGGTAAAAGCCGGCGACAAATTGGGCGTCGTGCCGGAGAAGATATTCAAACATTATATAATGGTCCCTTTCAGTTTCAGGGGGAGTTTCGAGATAGGCGCTATAGCGAAGCATGGCAGATACAATCTGAAGCACCCGATCACGAGACTCAAAGATGAATCAGGAAAGATCCACGATGTCTTCATGCAGCAGGTCTGGCCGGTTAAGCTGCCGATCAGGGCGTATGCCGATAAGCTTAAACCCCAAAAACCGCTCGTCACCAAGATGCGCCTGATAGATTCCCTATTTCCTGTCTCTCTCGGCGGCACGTATTGCATACCGGGTCCCTTCGGCGCCGGAAAGACGGTTCTCCAGCAGTTGACGAGCCGGCACGCGGAGATAGATATAGTGGTCATAGCGGCCTGCGGCGAGCGCGCGGGCGAAGTTGTGGAGACATTAAAGACATTTCCTAATATACTCGACCGCAGGACAGGCAAGCCTTTGAGCGACAGGACCGTTATCATCTGCAATACAAGCTCCATGCCGGTTGCAGCGCGGGAGTCGAGCGTCTATACAGCTGTGACCATAGCCGAATATTACAGAGAGATGGGTCTCAATGTGCTTATCCTGGCGGATTCCACGTCGAGATGGGCTCAGGCGATGAGGGAGATGTCAGGCCGCCTTGAGGAGATACCCGGCGAGGAGGCGTTCCCCGCCTACCTTGAGTCGCGCATCGCCTCGTTCTACGAGAGGGCCGGCATAGTGAGATTGAACGACGGAGAAACAGGCTCGGTTACGATAGGAGGCACCATCAGCCCGGCCGGTGGGAACTTCGAAGAGCCGGTCACACAGGCTACACTTAAGGTGGTAGGCGCCTTCCATGGCCTTTCACGTGAGCGCTCCGACGCGCGCAGATATCCTGCCATAGATCCGCTCATAAGCTGGTCGAAATATAAAAGTTTTATTGATGAAACGCAGGTCTTAAAAGGGCACGCGATGCTTCGTAAAGGCCACGACGTCGCGCAGATGATGAAGGTGGTGGGCGAAGAAGGGACGAACCTCAAGGACTATATAGATTATTTAAAGGCCGAATTCTTGGATTTCGTATATCTTCAGCAGAACGCCTTCGATGAAGTCGATGAAGCGACGACAGCGGAAAGGCAAATGCATATCTTCGGATTCATATATAAAAGGATATTAGAGCAGGAATTCAATTTCGAGGACAAGGAGAAGGCGCTTAAATTTTTCCAGACTTTGAGACAGCTCTTCCGCGGATGGAACTCTTCCGAATGGAAGGCCGCCGAATTCAAGACAATAGAGAAAGAGATAGAAGACGGATGCATAAAGTATATACAAAGATAATCCAGATTGCGGGCGACGTCATAATGGTTGAGGCCGAAGGTGTGGGTTATTTGGAGATAGCGGTCGTCTCCACAAGACACGGCGTCTCCCTTGCCCAGGTCATACGCCTTGACGGCAAGCGGGTATCGCTTCAGGTCTTTGCCGGAAGTAAAGGCATATCCACCGGCGATAAGGTGAAATTTCTGGGCCACCCGATGATGGTAGCGAAGGGCGAAGATCTCTTGGGCCGCATATTTAACGGAAGCGGCGCCCCCCTCGACAAGGGGCCGGTGCTCTCGGATCAAATGGTTGAGATAGGGGGTCCAGCCGTCAACCCGGTCAAGCGCATAATCCCCAACAAGATGATACGCACCGGCATCCCCATGATAGACGTCTTTAACTCTATTGTCGAATCACAGAAACTGCCGATATTTTCCATAGCGGGCGAGCCGTACAATGAACTCCTGGCCAGGATAGCCATACAGGCCGAGGTCGATATGATCATCCTCGGCGGCATGGGGTTGAAGCACGATGACTACCTTTTCTTCAGGGATGCCCTCGATGAACAGGGTGCGCTGGCGCGTTCCATATTCTTCATCCACACCGCATCCGATCCTGTTGTGGAGTGTCTATTGGTTCCGGATATAAGCCTGGCTGTCGCCGAACAGTTTGCCCTCGAAGGCAAGCGCGTCCTCGTCCTGCTTACGGATATGACGAATTTCTGCGATGCCCTGAAAGAGATATCCATAACCATGGAGCGAGTCCCCTCAAACCGCGGTTATCCGGGCGACTTATACAGCCAGCTGGCGGCGCGCTATGAGAAGGCAGTCGACTTTGAGGCCGCTGGTTCCATAACGATCCTCGCGGCAACGACAATGCCGGGCGATGACGTGACGCACCCGGTGCCGGACAACACCGGCTACATCACGGAGGGGCAATTTTATCTTAAAGGAGGCGTGATAGAACCGTTCGGCTCTTTAAGCCGGCTGAGACAGCAGGTGAACGGAAAGACAAGAGACGACCACAGGACGATAATGGATACGATGATCCAGTTATTCGCCAGCTACAGGGAGACGGTTGAAAAGCGGGCGATGGGATTTCAGATGAGCGGCTGGGATAAGAAGCTTCTCAAATACGGCGGTATTTTCGAGAAGGAGATAATGTCTCTCGAGGTAAATATACCGCTTGAAAAGGCGCTCGACAGGGGCTGGGAGATACTTGCCGAATGTTTCACGCCGGCGGAGACAGGCATCAGGAAAGCGATGATAGAAAAACACTGGCCCAAGACCAGTTGATATGGGGAAGATTAAACTTACAAAAGGCGAATTAAAAAAAGAGCGCGATGCCTTAAGGCGGTATGAACGTTATCTGCCGATACTTCAACTCAAGAAACAGCAGCTTCAGATAGAGATACTTCGCCAAGCGGCTCTTTTGGAAGAGAAGAGGCGGCACGAGTCGGAAACTATAAAGAATATAGAAACTTGGGGAGGTCTTCTCACCGATCGGGCTGTAAACATAAGGCAATGGCTTAAGCTCGAGAAGATCAATATCGGCTCTAAAAATATCGCAGGCACGGACCTTCCGATCTTCGAAGGCGTGGAATTCGGCTTCGCCGAATACGACCTTTTCTCTACGCCGTTGTGGGTGGACACCGCCGTTGAACTTTTGAGGGCGCTCGTATCGTTACGCGAGGAGATAGGCATTCTCGAAAAAGGCATCTACATCTTAAGGCACGAGCTTCGTATAACAACCCAGCGCGTCAACCTTTTTGAAAAGGTCAAGATCCCGGAAGCAGAAGAGGCGATACGCGTCATAAAGATATATCTGGGAGACCAAATGAGTAACGCGGTAGGTCGCAGCAAGATAGCGAAGAAGAAGATAGAGGAGGCCGAAGAGGTGGTCGTATGATAGTGCCGATGAAAAAAGTGACGATCATCACCCAGTCCAAGGATGCGGACCAGGCGGTTATGAGACTGCGTGCGCTCGGCGTCGTGCATGTGGAGCACCAGGAGGTGCCTTCCGGCAAGGAGATAAACGAGATTAAAGAGAGCGCTCATATAGTCGGCGAGGTCTTGAATATATTGTCCGAGACAAAGTTTTTGGAGACAAAGCACGTTGAAATCTGTGTAGACCCGGCTGTGTGGCAGCCTATGGCAAGGCACATTATAGAGCTGCACAAGCGGCTTGACCATCTCGAAGACTATTCGAAAAGGCTTACCAGAGACATAAAGGAGTGGGAAGAGTGGGGCGATTTCAATCCCCTGACCATAACAAATTTAAAATCGAAGAATCTGTATGCAAGGCTCTATCGCGTTCCGTTGAAGGAATTGAAAAATTTTCCTCCCTCGGTCATAGTGAAGAGCCTCTCAACTAATAAAGGTCAGACAAACTGCGTAGTCATCTCGCAGGGAGAAGTTGAGGTCCCGTTTAAAGAAGTCATGCCTCCAAAGATGAGCCTCGCTGATATGCGCGCTAGGTCCGCGGAGAATAGCAATATCATAAAATCGATCAGAACCCAGATACAACAGCACATCTGTTACAGAGAAAGTTTCCTGCGCATTA
>JACROW010000014.1 GCA_016214245.1 Candidatus Omnitrophota bacterium
ATCGTTCGACTGCGTTTATAGAAAGGAGATGTTGGGAAGAGTGAAATTGCGTATCCCGGCGATCCATAATATATTGAATTCACTTGCCGCGATCCTGGTGGGTTTAAACTTGGGCCTGAAGTTTAAAGATATCACAAATTCCATCAAAGACTTCGGCGGTGCGAAACGCAGGTTTCATCTAAGGGCGGATGTGGACGGCGTCATGCTGATCGACGATTACGCTCACCATCCAACGGAGATAAGGGCTGTCTTGGATGCCTGCCGCAACTGGAAGGATAAGAGGCTCGTCGTCATATTTCAACCGCACAGGTATACGAGGACAAAGTTTTTGGCGGATGACTTCGGGAGAGCTTTTAAGGGGGTGGACAAGCTCATATTGACTGATATATACGCAGCGAGCGAAAGGCCTATCGAAGGTGTGTCGACCAAAAATATTTTCGATAATGTTGTCCGATCAGGTTTAGACGATGTAGCTATAATGAAAAAGGATGATATCGCCAGTTATGTAATGAAGTTAAAAAGGCCTGGCGATATGATATTGGTATTGGGGGCGGGAGACATAAAGAGAGTGGCAGATATCCTCTCCGAAGAGCTTGCGGGGGGCTCTTCGCCAATGAGCGAAAGGTACTCAATCGCGGAACTTAAAAGATCCGTTAAGGGCGATATCTTATTTAAAGAGAAGATGGCGCCGCACACCTCTTTTAAAATAGGCGGGCCGGCCGATATCTGGGTGGAGCCGCGCGATATAAAGGATTTGAAAAAAATCTTAATATTCGCAAGGACCAAACGAATCCCGACTTTTGTCATCGGGAGCGGAACGAATCTTTTGGTAAGCGACCGCGGTTTCAGGGGCATGGTTATCCATCTCACCGCTGATTCTTTTAAAAAGATTTCGATAAGAGGAAACAGGATAAAAGTCGGAGCAGGCTATAATGTATCACGATTGGTCAGGTTATGTTGTGCCAAATCTCTCGGCGGCATAGAGTCCTTGATAGGCATACCGGGTACAGTCGGCGGAGCTATTTATATGAATGCAGGCGGTTCGGCAAACCCGATATTCAGAAACATGGGAGAATTTGTCCAGTCTTTAAAAGTCATGGATTATAGCGGCCGCATAAGGAGATTGACGAGAAGCCAGTTGAAATTCGATTACAGGCGCTCCAATCTGGAGCCTTATATAATCTTGGAAGCCAGCCTGAAGCTGGAGCATAGCGACGTATCAAGCCTGAATTCAAGCTGTTCGAAATTTTTAAAGATGAAGAGAGATAAGCAGGTGCTCGATATCCCCAGCGCCGGCTGTATCTTCAAAAATCCGAAAGATTTTCAATTCACCTGCGGCCAGATGATAGAGATGCTGGGCCTAAAAGGGATGGGGATAGGCGGTGCCGAGATCTCCGAGAGGCACGCCAACTTCATCGTTAATAGAGATAGTGCGAGCTGCGGCGACGTTTTGAAACTGATAGAGGCCATAAAGGAGAAGGTGAGCGCAAACTTTCATATTCCTTTAGAGTTAGAGGTAAAGATTATATAATGGCAGAAGATAGAATCGGCAGGATAGGTGTTCTGTCCGGCGGGCCTTCTAGCGAAAGGGAGATAAGCTTGAGGTCGGGGAAGTCTGTCCACAAGGCGCTTCTCGAGTCTCATCTGGACGCTGTTTTCCTTGATGTGCGGGATAATATTTATGATATAATCAAAGATACCAGGATGGACGTGGCTTTTATAGCGCTGCATGGAAGATTCGGTGAAGATGGAACTGTCCAAAAGATATTGGAAGATGAGCACATACCTTATACCGGCTCCGGCGTAAAGGCATCGAGGCTCGCCCTCGATAAGATCGCATCTAAAGAGATTTTCGCAAGGAATGAGATACCGATCCCTGAATATCTTGTTCTTGAAAAGGGAAGATACGACATAGGGGATGCACACATCCTCGATTACCCGCTTGTCGTGAAACCGCAGTTTGAAGGGTCGAGCATAGGCTTGTCTATCGTGAAGGAGAGAGATTGTTTAGAAGAGGCGGTGGAGAGGGCTTTCGGATATGGCGAGAAGGTGATATTGGAAGAATATATCGATGGAAGAGAATTTACCGTAGGCATCCTGGAAGACAAAGCGTTGCCTGTTATAGAGATCCTTACAAGAAATAGAGTCTATGACTATCAGGCTAAGTATAACGATCCTGATACTGAATATCGCGTTCCCGCCCCGGTTGAAAAAGGCTTATACGCCAAGACTCAAGACCTGGGGGCCGCCGCACATAATGCCTTGGGCTGCAGGTTCTTTTCGAGGGTCGACATGATGATCGATAAGGGAGGAAATATTTTTGTATTAGAGGTGAATACTATCCCCGGCATGACCGAGCGCAGTCTTCTTCCGAAGGCGGCCCAGGCTATTGGCTTGAATTTTAATCAACTATGTGTTAAGCTCGTCAAGGGTGCTTTAAGATGAGAAGGCCGAAGAGATTCAAAAAGGTAAAGATTCCGCCCTTCCTGGAAAACCTGAGGGCCGAGATCCTAAAAAGGCTGATCGTCCTCTTTGTGGTATTCCTATTTTTTGTGCTGTCGTTCCTTCTGGTAAAGGCCTTTCTCTATAGGTCAGATTATTTCCGATTGAGGGCTATCGAGATAAAAGATGCATCTAACGGACAGGCCATCGCTTCATCTCTCGGCAATGGATTGCTAATGTCCTACAATGGCAGGAATATATTCGAAGTGAATATAAGCGGAATAGCAAAGTCATTAGAGGCATCCTATCCTGATGCCAAGGCGATAGTGGCGAAGAGGGCGCTTCCGGACAAGATCATCATAAACTTAAAATTCAGAAAGGCGGTTGCGATAGTCGGTGATACGAGACATTACCTTCTGGACGAAGAGGGCATAGTATTTTCGAATGGTAAGGATATCGAGCCATCTAAAGGGCTGCCGATCATATCCGGCCTCGATGTCAGAAATGGAGAGAAGGGGGAGAAGAGGATAGTCCAGACGAAGAATTTGAAAACCGCCTTAGACCTTCTAAGAGAGATGAAGAAAGCGAGATTTCTATCAGAACACGATGTCGCGAGGATAGATGTAGGCGATATAGCCGATACGGCATTTTATTTAAAGAACGGCCTTGAGATCAGGATAGGATATGAAGATCTTAAGGAGAGGCTCACAATATTGAGAGTGATGCTGAAGGACCCGAGACTTGTGGTGGATAAAATAGAATATATAGATCTCCGCTTTAAAGACGCAGTGATCGGTCCAAAACAATGACGAAGGGCACGCTGATAACAGGTTTAGACATGGGCTCATCAAAGATTGCGGCCGTGGCCTGTGAGATAACCAAAGAGAATACATTCAAAATACTGGCGCAGGAATTCGCTCCCTCGAAGGGCATATCAAGAGGCACCTTTATCGATTTGGGTGAGGCAGTCGACGCTGTCTCGAAAGTTTTGGAGAAGCTGCGTAATAGGATTTCAAAAAGGCCCGAGAATATTTATGTGAACATAACCGGTGAGACGATAAAGGGTGAGAGATCGAAAGGGATGATCCCTATCTCGTTAAGGGGCAGGGAGGTAACAACCGCCGACATCAATAGGTGCATCAACGTTGCGAGCACAATACAGCTTCCGTTCGACAGGGACATCATACATAGAATAGTCCAAAATTTTTCCATAGATGATGAGTCTCTGATAAGCAGTCCCTTGGGCCTGTACGCCTCAAGGCTGGGCTGCGAGGTGTATATAATAACTGCCAGCGTGAACCATATTCAAAATATATATAAATGCGTCAACGATGCCGGATATGATGCGCAAGAAGTTGTCTTTACAGGGATGGCCGACAGCGAAAGCCTGATAGACGAGAAGGTCAAGGAAGAAGGGGCCGTCTTATTAGATATAGGAGATTCACTGACAGAGCTTTCAATATTTTTTGGCGGGGGCTTAAGAGATATAGAGATCATTTCAATCGGCGCTCAGGATTTTAGAGGCGGTTTCAAAGATAACCCTGCGTTCAAAAACATCCTGTCAAGAACAGGCTCCACGATTGAAGCCTTTTTAAAAAAGAGAGGCAAGATCGGTTCCGTCATATTGACAGGCGGCCTGGTATTTGCTGATGAAATTGTAGAGGTGATGGAGACACATCTTCCTTATCGGATAAGGATAGGAACCGTGAAAGATCTAAAAGGCGTGTCTTCAGGCCTTGATAGCATGAGAGGTGTGACTGCCATCGGGCTTGCAAGATATGCGTATAAGAAACACATGAAGAAGACTCTCGAAGAGAAGAATATCATCTCCCGCATCTCCACAAAGGTTGTCGACATCTTCAATAATTACTTCTAAAACTTTCCATCCCTGAAATCTCGTTGACTTTTGACCGTCTTTGTGATAATTTATCCTGTCATAATGATTGCGGATAATCTGAAAGCCGTAAGGCAAAGGATCGCAACGTGTTGCGAGAGGATCAATAGGTCGTCGGAAGATATCGCGCTCGTATGCGTGACGAAAGAGACTGGGATAAAGGAGATAGAAGAGGTTGTAAGGTCAGGCGTAAAAGATCTGGGCGAAAATAGAGTTCAAGACGCCCTTTTAAAGTATAAGGTGATAGGCGATAAAGCAGGATGGCATCTGGTGGGGCACCTGCAGACCAATAAGGTCAAGGATGCCGTTAAGATATTTTCGCTTATACATTCTCTTGATAGCGTCCATCTGGCAAAAGAGATAGATAAGGAAGCCAAGAAGATAAATAA
>JACROW010000105.1 GCA_016214245.1 Candidatus Omnitrophota bacterium
GGATATAGGAATTGGTCTTGGCGTTAACGGTTTTTATTCTTTCAATGACATTTTCGGCAATTTTGGAAGGCGTAGTCTCTTTCTTCGCTATGCTTTCTTTTAACTGATGGGCTGCGAGGTTATAGAGCATCTCTCTCATTTAGTTACTTTCCTTCTATAACTTTTGGGATCTTGAAGAAATCGCCATCGCTATTTGGGGCATTGGCCAGGACATCTTTAACCTCGAGAGATCTCTTCCTCTCGTCAGGCCTGTCAACATTCTGGAGGCTGGAGAGGACATGGCTTGTCGGCGGGACATCACTTGTGTCTATTTCGTTTAATTTATTTATATAGGATAAGATAGATGCTAATTGCCGTGAATAGCGCTTGAGCTCACTTTCATCCAAGGCGAGCCTTGAAAGGAGGGCAACATGCTTAACTAACGCCTCGTCTATCATCTTCATATCGATAATTCCCCATTTTGGATATACCTTACCACACTAATGGGATTTTGTCAATGCGTTGGAGAGCGTGGCGAAGGTAGAGAGGCTGAGGGACTGAGGCCGGAGGGCGGGATCGATTCCTATATTGCTGAGAATTTTTGACAACTCCTCTTTTGGAAGATTCAAGACAGGCTCGCGGGCAAGGGAATTGATGATCGATTTGCGCCTTTGATTGAACGCCCCGCGGATTATTTTGAAAAATCGACCCTCATCCCGGACGCTCACTGCGGGCCTTGAAAGAATCTCGAGTTCGATCAGGCTCGAGTCCACATCCGGCACAGGCCAGAAGGATGTCTTCTTTATCGTATGGATATACGAAGGTTTCGTATAATACTGCACGAAGCAGCTTATGGAGCCGTAATCTTCGGTTTCGGGAGATGCCAGAAAGCGATTCGCCACTTCCCTCTGGACTGTTATGAGGGCCGATTCGATCGAATTTCTATGTTCAATGAGATATTCTATTATCGGCGTCGTGATATAGTAAGGAAGGTTACCGACAACCTTGATCTTTTTCGAGGAGCGTATATTTTTTAAATCGAAATTCAGGATGTCGGCACAAAATAGTCTGAGATTCGGGTAATCGTCCTTTACGATATCTTTTAATATGCCGTATGCCTTCCTGTCCTTCTCTACGGCATAGACTGCGGCTCCGGACTCGGCCAAATCTACGGTCAATGCGCCGAGGCCGGAGCCTATTTCCAGAACGGCATCGCCTTTTGCGATACGCGCCTCTTTTATTATCTTATCCTTTATATTTCCGTCGATGAGATAATTTTCGCCGTATCGCTTTAAAGGCCTGAAATCATACTTTGCGAATGTCTCTTTTAATTGGCTCTTGGTGAGCATGTCATTTTTTTAAGCGCGAGCCGGCATGCCAGGCGAATAGCCTCTATCATCGATGTCGGGTCTGCTATGCCCTTTCCGGCTATGTCAGATGCCGTGCCGTGATCCGGCGAGGTCCTGATGAAAGGAAGGCCCAACGTGAGATTCACTCCGCTTTTAAAATATAGCATCTTGAACGGAATCAAACCCTGGTCGTGATACATAGAGATTACTGCATCGAACTTTTTATTTAAGGCATTATAAAAAACAACATCCGGCGGAATAGGCCCTGATATGCATTTGAGTGATCTCCCTGCCTTCCGTATGGCGGGGATTATATAGGATGCCTCTTCGTCTCCGAATAGCCCTTCCTCTCCCGAATGCGGATTCAAACCGGCAACGCCTATCTTCGGATTACGGATCCCAAAAAAATTTTTTTAAGTATTTGTGGGTAAGGATGATTGTCTTATAGATAGAGTCGATCGAAAGGGCGCTTGGGACATCCTTTAAGGCGATGTGTCTGGTCACAAGCGTCACTTTAAATCTTCCGCCGACAAACATCATCGCATAATTCTTCGTTCCGGTATGCTCGGCAAGATATTCGGTCTGCCCCCTGAAGTTGGAGATGCCTGCACGCCTTATCGAAGATTTATTCACCGGAGCGGTCACAAGGGCATCGGCCTCGCCTTTCTTTAAAAGTCGCAACGCTTCATCGACATATTCTATTGGGCCCCTTCCGGAGCCGGGATGCAGTGCGCGAGCATCGCCTATCACAAAGTAATTGGCAAGCCTTGAAATCTTACGGCTTGCCAGTGCCTTGACTGTGACCTCCGGGCCGATGCCCAACGGGTCACCCATAGTTATGAGAACGGTCGGCTTATTTGAACGCGATATAGGCATTCTTTCTTAAGACCTCAAGCCATCCTTTTAGCCTGTCCTTCACTTTCTCTCTGAATACCGCTTCTTCAACGTCGTTACGCACTTCAGAAAGGCTCAGTGTCTTGCGTTCCCTCTTCTCCTCAACCTTAAAGATATGATAACCTAAGCTTGTCTGGATGATGCCGGACAACTCCCCCTCTTTCAGGTTGAAGACCACGTTCTCTATCTCGGGCAGAAGGTCGCCTTTCTTCACGTAACCCATCAGTCCGCCCTCATTCGCGTTCGGCCCCCCGGAATACTCTTTTGCTAACAGGGCGAAATCGCCGCCCTCTTGGAGCCGCCTCAAAATCTCTTTTGCCAAATCGAGCGCTTTTTCCGGCGAGAGGTCCTTTTTCGGCCTGATCAATATATTTCTCAAGGCTGTCTCTTCCGGTTGGATATATTCATTGACATGTTCTTCATAATAATGATTTATCTCGACGGGAGAGACCGTGACCTTTGAACCCACTTTCTGGTCTATCAGTCTTCGCGTCATCATCTGTTCCCGGTAGCGCATAGTTAAATCTTTCAGCGTCAGGCCCTGGTTTGAAAGTGCCTGATCAAATTCCTCTTTTGAGCTGAAACGTTTTTTAATCTCGTCTATGCGCACCTCCACATCCTTCTCGTCGATTTCTATATTCAGTTTTTTGGCTTCGCTTAGGATGAGCCTGTCTTCTATCAACTGCTCTATCACCTTCTGCCGCGCCTCGTCTAATCTCTTGACCAGTTCATCGCCGTAATAGAGCGCCCGATACTGCTCGTATGTCGGCATCAATACCCTGTCTATCTCCCTTTGAGTTATTATCTCATTATTTACGATAACAACTATCTTGTCCACAACCTCACAATAGCCGGGGTTCAAATTGACAGCCGTGACTAAGGCCATTAAAGCTGTAAGCTGCAAGCTGTAAGCTGTAAGCACTTTTCTCTTGATCATTTAGTTTCTGCCTTTTTTCCTTCGTTCAATGCCTCTAAAGATTTGAATACATCTTCTTCTATCTTGACCCCGTATCTCTCCTTTAGATTCAGGACGAGCTTATCGAAGAGCTCGCTCCTCTTTTTCCGCTTCAACTCCTCCTCGATAGCCTGTTTGACTTTTTCATAGGGCTCTATCGCCGGCTCTTTCTTATCAGTCAGTTTTATTATATGGTATCCGAATTGCGTGCGCACGACTTCGCTCGTCTGGCCGATCTCTAGTTTCATACATGCCTTTTCGAAATCGGGAACGAGTTGTCCCATCCTGAAATATCCGACATCTCCGCCTCTCGCGGCTGTGGCATCCATGGAACGCGACCGCGCCAGCTCCTCAAAGCTTGCACCTTTAGAAAGTTCGTTGAGGATATCCCCCGCCTCCTTTTCGGTAGCAACCAGGATGTGCGATGCGCGCCAGAGCTCCTGGGATTTAAAATCATCCTTGTGGAGTTCGTAGAACCGCTTCGCCTCATCCTCTCCAATCTTTATCTTATCCTCGACTTCATTTTTGATGAGCTTGGCTATAAGGATCTTCTTTCTCGCCTCGTTTATGACATCCTTCACTTCCCTGTCTCTATCCAAAGACTGCCTGACGGCCTCCTCATAAAAGAGCATTTCCATGATCGTCTCGTCCAGGAAACGCTTCCTATTCTTCTCTACGATATTCTTATAGTACGACGGCAATTTAGCGATGCGGCTTTTAAAGTCCTTCAGCGTGATGGACTTATTGCTTACCGTTGCAAGGACCTTGTCATCATCCGATGGCTGTCTCGCGCATCCCGCTGCATATCCAAGCGTAAATATTGCAAGAATTATAAAAAGTCCCAACTTTTTCTTCATGTGTATCATATTATAGCATAAAACTGTTATGCCATAAGGAAATTTTACATCTTTTTGTAGGTCTCGATGGCGGCTTTTAATAACCTGCAGTAGAGATCGAACCCTACGGCATTGATGTAGCCGTGCTGCTCAACGCCGAGAAGGTTGCCTGCACCCCTCATCTGTAAATCCTCCATCGCAAGCTTAAAGCCGCTTCCCAGCTCCTGGAATTTCTTTATGGCATGAAGCCTCTTTTGCGACTCGGCGCTTAAGACGTATCTCTTCGGAATCAATAGATACGCATATGCCGCCCTCGTAAATCGGCCGACCCTTCCCCGCAGCTGATATAGATCCGCCAAGCCGAATGTATCGGCCCTGTTTATTATGAGCGTGTTCGCGTTCGGGATATCTATCCCTGATTCGATGATCGTCGTTGAGACGAGGCAGTCGATCTCGCCTCTGATAAATTTTAACATCGTATGCTCCAATATCCGCTCCGCCATCTGTCCGTGAGCCACCTCGATCCTCGCCTCAGGAACTATCTTCGCTATAGACTTGGCGACATTCTCTATGCCGTCGACTCTATTGTGGACAAAATATGTTTGCCCGCCCCTGAGCCTCTCTCTAAGGATAGCGTCCCTTATCAGGGATTCATCGTAATGCGTAACACGGGTCTCCACCGGCAGCCTCTCTAACGGCGGCGTATTTATAATAGATATGTCTCTGCCGCCCATCAATGCAAGATATAAGGTCCGTGGTATTGGCGTTGCGGTAAGGGTGAGGACATCAACGGTGTAGCGGAGGCGCTTCAGGTATTCTTTGTGACGGACGCCGAAACGCTGCTCTTCGTCGATGATGACAAGCCCTAAGTCCTTAAATTTTATATCGCCTGACAATAAGCGGTGCGTGCCGATGATTATATCGACTGCGCCGTTCGCGACTCCTTCCAATATGCCTTTCTGCTCTAAGGCCGTCCTGAACCTTGACAACATCTCGATATTAACAGGGAATCTCTGCATCCGCGTTTTAAATGTGTTGTAATGCTGTTCCGCCAGGATTGTCGTCGGAACTAAAACTGCGGCCTGCTTATTATCCATGACAGCCTTGAACGCTACCCTGAGCGCTACCTCGGTCTTTCCGTACCCGACATCGCCGCATAAGAGTCTATCCATAGGTTTTGAGGACTCCATGTCGCGCTTGACGTCTATCGTCGACTGGATCTGGTCCGGCGTCTCTTTATATGGGAATGCCTCTTCCAGCTCCCTCTGCCATTCTGTATCCTTAGAATATTCGAACGCTTCCATCTGAGAGCGCCTTGCCTCTAGTTCCAGAAGTTCAACGGCTATTCTTTCAATGCCTCTTTTCGCGTTCTCCTTCACGCGTTTCCAGAACCGCGTGCCGAGTTTGTAAAGTTTCGGCGACGCCTTCTCGAAGCCCAGATATTTCTGGATCTTGTTCAAATCCGTATACGGCACATAGAGTTTATCGCCGCCGGCATATTCTATTACAAAGTGGTCCAGATATTTGGCGCCTACCTTTACCTTCTCGACACCCATATATTTTCCTATGCCGTGGTCGATATGGACGACGTAATCGCCGAATTCGATATCTACGAAATTGTCTATGGGCGATCCCTCGCCCGATTCCGGCCGTCTTCGTATCCTTCTCTTTAAGATTCCCTTTATAGGCAGGATTATCGCCACATTATGTTCCTGGATCGTCTCGTATGTTAAAAGGTCCACGCTCTTTATCTTTTCAACCTTATCCTGTGACAGCTCGATCCTCAACGGATATTCGAATGTGACAGGATAGATGGTGATGGTGTCTCCGAGACGGGAGAAGTCGCCTTCTTCGGCGACTGCCTTGGCGAAGCGATAACCGTATTCAACCAGATCCGCGGACAGCTTTTCTCTATCTATATCTTCGTCGAGATATATCTTTATAGATTCGTACATGGTATGCTACATCTTTTTCGGGAGGGAGACGCCCAACAGGCACAATCCGTTCGCAAGGACTATCCTCACGCAATCCACCAGGACAAGCCTTGCCTTTGATAAATTCAAATCATCGCTCACAACCTTATGTTTGGTATAGAAAGAATGAAAGGTTGTCGCGAGGTCCTGCAGATATTGAAGGATTATATAAGGCTCCAGATTATCCGCGCTTAAACTCACGGCGTTGGGAAACCTTCTCAAGGTTCTTAAGAGCTCGAGTTCCTCACTCTCCTTTAGGAGCCGCGAATCAAGTTTCGTGGAGAGCTTCGCTTTTCTCGCGTGCTCCAATAGGGACCATATCCTCGCGTGCGCATACTGTATATAGTATACGGGGTTCTCCTGCGACTCTACTTTCACAGCGTCGAGATCGAAGTCGAGATGGCTTGAGAGCCTTCTCATAAGAAAGCAAAATCTCGCGACATCCTTTCCGACCTCGTCCATTACCTGGCGCAGCGTGACGTACTCGCCCGCCCTAGTCGACATCGAAACAGCCTCGCCGCCTCTTATGAGCGTTGCGAGCTGTACGATGAGAACGGACATCGAATCGTCGCTATACCCAAGAGCCTTCACAGCCGCTCTTATCCTGGGGATATAGCCGTGATGGTCCGGCCCCCATATGTCGATTATCCTTTTAAAGCCTCTTCTATATTTATCGAGGTGATAAGCAATATCAGGAGCTAGATACGTAGGGCTCCCATCGGATTTGAATACCACCCTATCCTTGTCATCGCCGAAGGCTTGAGACTTAAACCAGATCGCCTTGTCCTTTTCATAGATATAACCCCTTTTCTTCAGGAGCCTGACGGCATTCTCGACCTTGCCGGACTTCCTTAAGCTGGATTCGCTATACCATACATCAAATCTCACGCCGAAATCCTTCAGATCTTTTTTGATATCGTTCAATATCCAGCTCAGGCCGAACTCCCTGAAAAGTTTCAGGTTCTTTGTTTTTATATATTTCCTGCCGAACTTGCGATTGAACGCCTTTGCGATGTCCATTATATAGGAACCCTTATAACCATCTTCAGGGAAAATTTCACTTACGCCGCATGATTCAAGATAGCGTATCCTGATAGAGTTTGCCAGTATGTCCATCTGGGTTCCAAGATCATTCATATAATATTCTCTCGTGACGTTGTAACCCACGAAATCCAGGATATTCGCCAGGCTGTCGCCTATCGCGGCCTGCCTTCCATGCGCGATCGTCAAGGGCCCTGTCGGGTTCGCGCTGACGAATTCCACCTGAAGCCTCGCGCCGCGGCCGATGCCGGACCTTCCGAAACAATCCTTCTTCCTCTCGATCTCTAATAGGACTTCACACAGATAGTTCCTGCTTAGGAAAAAGTTTATGAAACCCGGTGGCTTCGTCTCGATACGCTCCACAACCTCCTTCAGTCTTGATGTACGAGAGCCGGTTTCCAGTTGCTCCTTTATCAGGTTCGCTAAGCTATAAGGCTCCTGGCCCATCTCCCTGGCTATCTTCATCGCTATGTTCGTAGACAGGTCGCCGTGCGATTCACCTTTAGGGGCTTCTAACTCTACCTTGAATTTCTGGAGTGGTTTAGGGTGGGAATTCAGTCCTGCCGAGACGGCGCTTATAGCTCTGTCTAAACTTGAGATGATATTATGTTCAATCCCGCCATAATGCATCTTGGATCTTTTATCTATTTAGATATTTCAAAAATGCGTTTACAATTCTTGGGTCGAATTGCGTGCCGCTACATCTCTTGAGTTCTGAAATAGCCTCGTCCCTTGACATGCGTTTCCTGTATGGCCTATCGCTCCTCATAGCCTCGTATGCATCAGCTATAGCCAATATCCTAGCCTCTATCGGAATTTTGCTTTTGATCTTTTTCGTCGCAGGATATCCGCCGCCAGAATATTTCACATGGTGATAAAGAATCGCTGGTATAAGATCGTCCAAGAAGCCTGCCCTTTTGATGATATCGACGCCGACCTTCGGATGTCTTTTCATCTGAGCCCATTCCTCTCTTGTGAGAGGGGCTGGTTTACTTAATATACTGATATCTATACCGATCTTCCCAATATCATGAAGCATGCTCGCATATCTTAAAACCGACTTCTGTTTATCCGGCAATCTCAATATATTCGCAATATCCAAGGCTGTCCGCATCACCCGCTCTGAATGGTCCTCCGTATGGGTATCCTTGGCATCGATTACACTTGCAAGGAGTTTCATGGTATTCAAGTAATTGAGCTTCGTCTCTTCAAACAGCCTTGTATTTTCGATAGCTACTGCTGCTTGACTTGCAAATAGCGACAGTTCCGCTTCACTGGCCTTTGTATATGCGCAAGCCTTCTTGCAACAGCAGGTCAATGTGCCTATAACATTTTCTTTTTCAATTAATGGAACTGTCAATAACGAACGAAAAAGTTCTTTTTTGACAGGTCTGGGTTCGCTGAACCTGATCGCCATTTTGGTTTTTACTGCTCGGGCCATAACGTTACCCTTTAAAGGGAGCTTACCTTTTAATCTGCAAGTGATCCTTTTCGAACCATATGATGTCTTAAGGACCAGATCGTTTTTATTCAATAGATGGATCATACAGACATCGGCATTCACAATTGTCGCGACTTTCTTTACAATAAGCTCGAGCATCTTATCCAGATTTATGGACGAGGTTATGGATCTGGAGACTTCGTATAAGGCGGTGAGTTCATCTGCATGAGACTTGAGCCTCTTCTCGACGAGCTTAAGTTTTTGAAGTCCTCTTTTTCCTTTTAGCATGACGGACACCTCTCTTTCTCTTCAACTCTTTAAAATGTTGTTGCGGCGCATCGGCCCAAAGCCGCTCTAAGCGATAAAAGCGGCGTGTCTCATCATAAAATATATGGCCGACTACGTCGCCATAATCCAAGAGGATCCACAAGGCTTCCCTTTCGCCCTCTATGTGCCAGAGCCTCTGTTTGGCCTCTCTCATTACCTTTATTATATTGTCTGCTATAGCCTTGACCTGCGTAGTAGAGGTGCCGCTCGCTATAAGAAAAAAGTCCGATACGCTCGGCATCTTCCTCATATCGATTGTGACTATATCGAGCGCCTTTTTATCCGAAGCGGCCCTGGCTATGGCCGACGCCTTATTCCTGGATTCTATAACGCCTCGCCTATTTAAAATATCACTTCACTATCCTATACATCCCTGTTCCGCAAGTTACGCATTTGCCCTTCAATGCCTCTCTCTTATTTTTCATCGTAACCTTCTGGGCATCCTTCATCTCTTTCTTGGTCTTGCACTTCACGCAATAACCTGTATCTGCCATCTCTTCTCACCTCCTCTATCACAAAATATTCGGTAGTTTATCAAAACTGCTTTTCATTGTCAAGCGAATACCTTTATTTATACAAATTATGCTCTATAGTATAAAGCCTCACCTTCTCAGGGACAAGGTATCTGATGGACCTTCTCTCCTTAAGGCGCTTTCGTATGTCCTGTGACGAGATCTCAATAGGCGTGATCACCACAGTTTCAACATCTTTCGGGACATCTTTCACGGGATAGCCTGGCCTGTTCGCGACTATAAATTTGGAAATCTTGAATATATCATTCACATCCTTCCATGAAAAGAGGTCCTTGAGCGAATCTGATCCTGTGATGAAGAAAAGCTCGCTGTCCTTCCCGTAGGTCCTTCTAAACTCTTTCAGGGTATCGACCGAATACGACCTCTTCTTCGAGTCTATCTCAAACGTCGAAACCTCCAGGTGAGGATTATCCTCTATCGCAAGCCGCACCATGTTCAATCGGTCCTCAGGGCTCACGGCAGGCGTCATCTCTTTGTGGGGAGGCATAAATGCCGGGACGAATATGAGTTTATCCAGCTTCAATTTATAATAGGCCTCTTCCGCCAATATAAGATGGCCCATGTGAATAGGATTGAATGTTCCTCCGAGAATGCCTATCTTCATTTTATATTCTAACCTGGCCCTTTCCGAATATGATGTATTTATACGATGTCAGTTCCTCTACTCCCATGGGCCCCCTGGCGTGTATCTTATCGGTCGATATGCCTATCTCGGCGCCCTTGCCGAATTCACCTCCGTCTGTAAACCTTGTGGAGGCATTCACATAGACGCAGGCTGAATCGACCTCTTTTAGGAATCTGGCCGCATTCACTTCATCCTCTGTAATTATAGCGTCCGAATGGAACGAGCCGTATTTCATTATGTGCTGGATGGCTTCTTCGACATCCTTCACGACCTTGACCGAAAGTACAAGATCGAGGTACTCTGTGTACCAGTCGGCTTCTTTCGCCAAGGTTATTCCCTTGACTATCCGCTTCGTCTCTACACATCCCCGTATCTCGACGCCGGGGTCTTCAAGGCGCTTTATCATCGGCGGCAGGAACTTTTTCGCTATTTCCTTATGCACGAGCATCGTCTCCATGGCATTGCATACGCCGGGCCTCTGGACCTTGGCATTGTAACAGATCTCTTCGGCCATCTTTAAGTTTGCGGTCTTATCCACATAGGTGTGACATATGCCTTTATAATGTTTTATGACAGGAAGCCTCGATCTCTTGGCTACTTCTCTTATGAGGGATTCGCCGCCGCGAGGCATGACGAGATCTATCAGGCCTTCCTGCTGTAAAAGCTCATCGACGATTTTTCTTGCCGTATCTTGGATCATAATGATGGCGCCTTCAGGAATCTTAGACCTTAGCGCCTCTTTATTCAGCACCTCAAATATCTCTAACAATCGCTCGTCACGTTCGGCCTCGATTCATAGATTATCAGGATGACGCCTATCGGCACCCTGATCTTTTTTGTTAAAAGGCCGTTAGGCCTTTTAATGGTCTCGATGACCTCGCCGACCGGGTCTTTAAGCATTGATACTTCAAGCAGTGAATCCGCCATCGACTTTATACGCGAAGGATTCAACATCAGCCTATCTATAAGGGCATTGGAAGGCTTAAGCCTCTTTGCCGAAGATATGTCTTTATCGTTCTCCCCGATGATATATGCGGTATTTTTAACGAGGGCGCTAGCCATAGAAACGAGCGCTTTATCCTTTGTCCTTGAATCGAGCAATGCCAGAGACCTCGAGGCGATTTTTGCTCTTTGGCATAATCTTTGAATGTTAACCATCATAATATAACCAGATTATCTTTGTGGATGACTTCGTCGCGACCCTTATAGCCTAATATGTTTTTAAAGAAGTTAGAGCTATGCC
>JACROW010000109.1:0-1059 GCA_016214245.1 Candidatus Omnitrophota bacterium
GAGGCGGAAAGCGGCCTCTCGGTAAAAGAATTATACGGCGGTTTTAAACTGTATAAGAAAGGGTTTAGAAGAAGCACGGTAAAGAAACTTGCGCATTATTTTAAATCAGCCGAATTATTAAAACATGCTACTTCCGACATCTTCTGGGATACAATAGCTTCTATCGACTACGCCGGCGAAGAGAATACCTATGATATTGAAATGGAAGAAATCCCAAACTTTATCGCAGATGGAATTATAGTCCATAATTCTCACAGCGCAGCCTACGCCTTGATAAGCTATAGAACCGCGTATCTCAAGGCTAACTATCCGGTGCAATTCATGGCGGCCCTTCTCACAAGCGAAAAGGACAACCTTGACAAGATAGCAGCTTATATAAATGAGGCAGTGAGGATGGGTATAAAGATACTCCCGCCGGATATAAATGAGAGCTACGCGAACTTCACCGTTGTAAGTGATTCCATAAGGTTCGGGCTGGTTGCGGTCAAGAATGTCGGCCAGGGAGCGATAGAGTCGATAATAGAGACGAGGCAGAAAGAAGGCCGGTTTAAGACTATTTATGATTTTACCGAAAGAGTGGACCCGAGGCTTGTCAATAGAAAGGTTATAGAGAGCCTGATCAAATGCGGCGCCCTGGATTCGCTCGGCCTATATCGGTCTCAGGCTTCCGCGTTGATAGATAAAGCGCTTGAGGTCGCGGATAGCATCCACAAGGATAAACTTAACGGCCAGTTGTCTTTTTTCGACAAATTCGAGGATGAAGAAAATTTCAAAAAGACCTTTCAGGATATTCCAAATATCCCGGAGTGGCCGGAGCATCAGCTCTTAGCATATGAAAAGGAGATGCTCGGTTTTTATATCACAAAACACCCCCTGGCGCGTTTCGAAAAGATTCTCCGGACCTATTCCACATGCAGGACCACAGACTTAGGCAACCTTCGCGACGGAGATGAGGTGCTCATAGGCGGCATCATAAGTAAAGTCAAATTCACAACAACGAGGAAGACGAACGAGAAGATGGCGATAATCACCCTGGAGGACCTGGATAGCGTTGTAGAG
>JACROW010000109.1:1152-2894 GCA_016214245.1 Candidatus Omnitrophota bacterium
ACCTTTTCAAAGTCGGCAGGCCTAATAAAACACGATGCTATAGTCTTCGTTAAGGGCCGCCTTAATTTACGGGAGGAAGAGCCGAAGATAATCGCAAATGAGATCGTCTCTTTAGATTCTGTACGGATGAAATATACGAAATCCGTATCGATAGAGCTCATCATGGCAGGGCTGGAGAAGCACATCCTCGATAATCTGAAAAAAGTCCTCTCCCGCTATCCGGGCCGGGTGCCTGTTTACCTGACATTTAAAAAACCGGACGGGAAAAATGTAACGCTGTCAATAGGGAAGACATTTTCCGTAGAGCCCCACGATGGTCTTGTCAGGGACATTGAAAAAATTTTTGGAAGAGACGTTGTGACTTTCAAGGTATAGGTGTATAATGTCATGGTAGACAAAAAAACCGAGGCGGATATAAAGGCCTTAAATGGATTTCTGGAATACTGGAGAAAGTTTCATTCGATCCATAAAAAAAAAAAAAAAAAGGAGATAATAACAAATGAAGAGGAGGCTATATTTTTGGAGACAAAGAAGCTGGTGCGGGATAAATATGATGCATTGAAAAAGGGCCTCGAATTCAAATATATGCCGCATGCCAGGCTGACCGATCCTGTGAACGACATCCTGAGCCTGAACACGATCCGCTTCATGTCCGAAAAGAATCTGAAAAAACTGAATGACGATTGGAGGGATTCGTATATATTCCTGAACAATATCCTGGAGCACCTCAAGAATAAAAAGAGGAGGCTGGAGCAGTTCAACCCGATCAGCGTATACCTGAAAAGATTTTTTGAGAGGATAGCGGTGTAATTTAGGAGAGGAGCAGTGCGATGACAAAGAAAGAGATAGTTTTGAAGATCGCAGAAGAGGCCGACCTTAAACAGATGGATGTGAAAACGGTTGTTCAGAAGACGTTCGATCATATAATAGACGCGCTCTCAAAGGGCCAGACGATAGAACTGAGAAACTTCGGCGTCTTCAAGGTGAAATCCAGAAAGCCGAGGATGGGGAGAAACCCAAAGACGGGGGCATCTGTCCCGATCCCCGAGAGAAAGAAGGTCGTATTCAAAGCCGGCATGGTGATGAAGAAGAAGGTAAAATGAAACCTCGCATAAACCTGACATTAAGCTTAGAGAGGTTCCATATGCAATTGTATATGGTAGGCATATGAAATATAAAGCGATACGGGGAATGGAGGATATACTTCCTCCCGATACAAAGATATGGCAGCAGCTCGAAGAGAAGGCGCGCAGTGAACTCGAGTTTTACGGCTTTCTCGAGATAAGAACTCCTTTATTGGAGGATACCTCTATTTTTGTGCGCAGTATCGGCGAGGATACAGATATAGTAACAAAAGAAATGTACACTTTTAAGGATAGAAAAGAGAGATCATTAACATTGAGGCCGGAAGGGACGGCGTCCATTGTCAGGGCCTATATAGAGCACTCTCTTGATAAGATATCATCTAGGCTTCAATTCTATTACATCGGACCAATGTTTAGAAGCGAAAGGCCGCAAAGGGGACGCTCGAGGCAATTCCATCAGATAGGCGTGGAAGTTTTTGGGAGTAACTCGCCTTACGCTGATGCCGAAGTCATTAAGAGCGCATCAAATCTATTAAAAGCATTGGGATTAAGCGATTTCATAATAAAGATAAACAGCCTCGGATGCGTAAAGGACAAAGATAAGTTCGCTGAAAAGCTTAAAGGCTATTTGACTGGGAAGAAGAATAGGCTCTGTGA
>JACROW010000104.1 GCA_016214245.1 Candidatus Omnitrophota bacterium
ATATGTTGCGCAGGAATTCTCATTTTCCCAGACAGAGACGGATTTTAAATTTCTATTCTTTTTCTTCACGGCGTCGTATATGAACTTGGCCACATTTTCTGATGTGGGATTCATATCTTTAAGGATAGCCGGTTCGTTCAGATATGAATGATCCAACCCTTCGGTTATCTCCCTCAATATCCGCTTCGCTTCCCTGAAATCTATCGCGATGGAATCGTTGCCTAGCCGCTCATATGCGAAGACAGCCTCAACGACCCAGTTGTGGCCGTGGAGTTTCTCGCATTTCCCTTTATAATTCTTAAGGTTATGCGCCGCGCTGAAACCGGATTTTACCTTTATCTCATACATGATTTAAGCGGCCCTCCTCACGCATTCTATCCTTCTTTTCAAAAATCTCATCCCCAGTTTTATGAACCGGTCAGGCTCGTCGCTCACAAAGAATCGATGGCGCCTTTTCCCTCTTGAAGAGTTTAATAATCCATTGGCGTCCAGGACACCTTGCGTCTCTTCGGCCACGCTCCTTGCGGAATCGATCAACACGATGCTGCCGCCCATTACCTTCCTTATCACATCCTTCAATAATGGATAATGGGTGCAGCCTAATATCAATGTGTCTATCCGTTTTCTCTTTAACGACCCGAGATAAATCGAGGCCACCTCTAAAGTCACCTTTTCGCCAAGCCATCCCTCCTCCACCAATGGAACGAAGAGCGGACAACTTTGGCTGAAGACCCTAAGTTCGGAGCTTATCTTCTTTACCGCCTTCTCATACGCACCCGAAGAGATGGTCGCATGAGTCCCGATGACACCGATCCTATTATTTCTGGTCACGCTGGCCGCACTCTTCGCGCCCGGCTCTATGACGCCTATGACAGGCACCCTGAAGCACCTCTTCAAAAAATTCAGGCTTAACGACGACGCGGTATTGCAGGCCACGACGACCATCTTCACGTCGTGCTCCATCAGAAACTCTATATTCTCTACGGAGAATTTCGTCACGGTCTCCTTGGACTTTGTCCCATACGGAACCCGCGCCGTATCTCCAAAATAGATTATCTCCTCTCTAGGCAGTAATTTCCCGATCTCGCTCACCACAGTAAGCCCGCCAACCCCCGAATCGAATATGCCAATAGGCCTAGGATCGCTCATATATTCGTGTAGCCTTCCGTTTTCTCATATTCGTTTTTATATGCCAATATGCCTTTAGCGATCGCGCCTGTTATGTCCTCCAAAAAATCCTTATCCTTCAACTTCATCTCTTCATATCTATTGCTTAGGTATGCCACCTCAACCAGGACTGCGGGCATCCGCGTCCCCTTCAGGACATAGAACCGTGCGGATTTAACGCCTCTGGTTCTTAGAACGGCACTGTCCTCGACAGAGCCGCATATATGTTTCGCCAGCCCGGCTGACTCAACCCTGTTTTCGCTCAGCGTCATGTCCCATAATGTCTTATCGCGCCCCTTCGAGTGCTTCAAGATATTCTCTTCATCCATCTTCAAAGAGGCGTTCTCAAAGGCCTCGATGGCCCTCGCGTTGTCATCCGTCGCGTCAGAGAGATAATAGCATTCGAATCCGCTCAATGACCTCGAACGGGAAGCGTTTATGTGGATGCTCACGAATAAGTCTGCGCCGTTTCTATTCGCTATCTCAACCCTTCTCGGAAGCGATACAAATGTATCGTCATCCCTCGTCATGACGATCTTCAAGCCCTTATCCTCCAGCATATCTTTTAGCCTTTTCGATATGGCAAGGGTCTTGTATTTTTCTTTTTGCCTGAACCTTCTTCCGATCGCGCCTGGGTCCTTGCCTCCGTGCCCGGGGTCTATCACTATGGTCTTTATTCCGAACTTCTTCGAAATTCCCGCCTCCGGCAATTTTTTAAAAGAGGGCGTCTCGACTATCGCTCCGAGGTTATTCCTGATGAAGGAGATCGGGACAAATACTATCCCGCCGTTCGTCAAGACGGGCCTGTCGAGCCTCTTCTCATCCCCATTTACCAATATCCTATCACTCCCATCTCTCAATATTATGCGCTTCCCTTTTCTTTCTATCGCAGCCGTTTTTATGAAGGTATCCCACTTCCAATCTAATCCGTAAGCCTCGCACAATCTTATTAAAGGAACATATTGTATGCCGTCAAAAGTCCTTATGTCATTCTGCAAAACCGAATCTAATCTAAGATAGGGCGCATGAGTTGCGCAACCGCTGAAAGAGAGTATCAGGCCTAACCCCATGATAAGTATATAATTTTTATTGGATATTTTCATAAAAGAAAGGTCCTTCAGCGCCTATGAAATAGCTATGGTGCGGAAGAGGAGAGTTGAACTCCTAAGGGTTTCCCCACACGGTCCTGAGCCGTGCGCGTATGCCATTCCGCCACTTCCGCGTCATAAAATGACGGATTTTATCTTACTATAAAGTGGTTATCTATTCAATAGGAATTTAGGCATGAAAAAATTTGCGCCCATATTAATATTATGCTATAGTATAAATTGACTATGGAAGAAAAGGTTGTCGCGACTAATAGACAGGCCCATTATAATTATACGATTTTAGAGAGCTTCGAGGCAGGCATAGAGCTGAAAGGAACCGAGGTTAAGTCCCTGAGGGCCGGCCAGACAAACCTGAAGGACAGCTTCGCAAGGGTTGATAATGGCGAGATTTTCCTGTATAATATGCATATAGCCCCTTACGAATTCGGCAATATCGCGAACGTTGATCCGATAAGGCCGAGGAAACTGCTCCTGCATAAAAATCAGATCAGGCGTCTTATCGGAGACCTCGCGGCTAAGCGGCTTACGCTGATCCCCTTGAAATTATATTTCAAACATGGAATCGCGAAGGTGGAGTTGGCCATTGCGAAGGGTAAAAAGCTCTATGACAAGCGCGAGACCATCCGCCGCCGCGAGACAGAGCGGGAATTGCGTCGCATCACCCGCGGTAAGATATAGTTCTTTCACAAATTTGGGGGTGACAGGCTTCGACCCAGGTAAGCGAAACAGAAGCGGCATGTAGAGGTTGCTAGGAGGCCTCTTTAAACACCTGGCAAAAATCAAATGCTGACAACGTAAATGTGCCAGCAACGGTGAATGAGCTTCTGAATACCATGAAAGTGGTACCAGGGCCCGTTCTACCGGTAGCGTTACCTTTATAAGGTAACCCGCTAACCAACCCATCCTGTGGGGTTGGATTGGCGTCGATAGCAGGATAGTCTGACTTGTTTAGCCTTTGGCGGGTCAGGTGAAATTTACAAAGGATACCCTTTTGAAATTCCTCCTATTGAAGTTCATAAGGGGAAATTAAAGATTAGGATAAACATGTAGAGGCTTTTGTATTGATATCTGGGGACGCGAGTTCGAATCTCGCCACCTCCACCAATAACAATGCCCTGAGATAAAACTCAGGGCCTCAAAAGGAATTCGCTGTAGGTTGTAAGTTTTATGCCTTCGTCTCTTATGAGGTTTTTTACGCGCTGGCTTGTGAGGGCGGAGAGCTCTTCTTCGCAATTGGCATGGAAGCGATATCTATCCAAAATCTCGGGGCCTAAAAACCCTGGATGACAGACGAGTTCCGTCGTCCCATCATTCAAGGATTTTAGCATATCGATGAGCGTATCTTCTCGAAGTCTGCCAGAATATAAAAATCCCAAGAAATGGTCTGCGTGTCTCGTGCCAGAATTCTTTAAAATGCTTTCTATGCCCTTATCGAAATATGATAGGACGAGATATCTATAATGCCTATTGATATCGAATTTCTGAAGGACCGTATCTTTATGCGGATATCTTATTGTTGGGATGTCATACTCTTTAGCCAGTCGAACAAATATATCCAACATCTCTGGTAACATATGGATATGCTCAGGGCTACTCAAATTTGTTATTTGTAAACCTATTTTTTTTAACTCATCAAGTTGATTCTTTAATTCGATATAAATGTGTTCGCGTTTAAGCGTTTTTAATAAAAATTTGATAAGAAATTTATTATGGTTTTTATGAAATTTATTATCCCTTGTAATTAAACTTGGAACTGTGCTGGGATCTGACAATGGTTTAGTTTCCGTGAGAGAAAGATGCGCGCCTATCTCCTTCAGTTTTAAATTTCTAGCCAATGTCAACGCGTCCTCAAACGCCTCACCAGTCGGCATAAGACTTAAAAAAGTTACGATGCCATCTTTATAGGCTTTCGCAATCCCTTCGTTTAAGCTCTTTGTTAGACCAAAGTCATCTGCAGTTACGATTAATTGTTTCATCTCAAAAATTTATAGACAAGCATGTCCCAGAATGTCCTTGCCACTACTTTGGCTTTCGATATCGCGGATTTTCCTTTGATGCGAAGTTCGAATACCAGGCCATATTGCCGTATCCTGAAATTCCGCTTCGCCGCCTCTTGGAATATCTCGACATCTATGAAAGGGCTG
>JACROW010000106.1 GCA_016214245.1 Candidatus Omnitrophota bacterium
GAGTCTCCGGATGAACGTTGTTTTTCTCACGCGCCGTTGGCTGGGTAAAAAAAAGCCTACAGCCGCGTCAAAACGCGGCTGTAGGCCTAAAGTTGACAAAAGCCGATACCCGGATGCTTTTCCAGCTGCAAACCATTTCGACAACCCCTTTGTCCCTAAACGTCATGGACCGGTGGCTTTGCACCCCCCCGGATTTCTCCAGGTTAGCCTTTTCGATAGTTGCTATGGAAAATCTATCCGGGTAAACCGATTGTAAAACAATTTTCCGGCCTGAGTATAGCACCGACAGTAAAAATTGTCAAAATATTTTTTTGAACCGTTTTTTTGAACCGGGCTAAGTCCCAAGACAAGATTATCCGCCCAAAAACGCCTTCTCCACTTCCCTGTTTCCAAGGAGATTCTTTCCTGTATCTTCCGTGAATATGCTTCCTATCTTGAAAACATATCCCCTGTGGACGTTTGATCATCAAAACTATTAAAAGGAGACCGTAGATCATCTGCCTGAGAGGTGCCGCAACGGAGCTCGGCATGCCGAGAAACCTCAGCATCTCGGGTAATATCACGAGTATAAGAGCGCCCACGAAAGAACCCCGTATACTTCCCATGCCGCCGAAGACCACCATCAAGAGCACGGCTATGGACTCCATCATCGTGAAGCTCGACGGGTCGATAAAGGTTATGTAATGGGCACAGAGGCTTCCGGCAATGCCGGCAAAAAAGGCTCCTATTGCAAAGACGATGAGTTTATATCGGTTTACATTTTTACCGATGGAAAGGCTTGCCACCTCGTCTTCACGGATGCTTTTAAGCGCCCTTCCGAAAGGCGAGTCCACAATCCTGTTTATGACAAATGCCGTAATCGACACGAAGGCTGTCACTAAAATCAAATAAACCCATACAGACTGAAGCTCAAAGCCGAAGAACGAAAATTTAGGTATCCCGGGCAGTCCCATAGACCCTCTTGTGAGAGCCGCCCAGTTTTTGGATACTGAATAAACGATAACGCCGAAGCCGAAGGTGGCGAGGGCAAGGTAATCTCCTTTAAGCCTTAGAGATGGAAACCCGATAACGAGGGCAAGCGCCGAAGCGGCGCAAGCCCCTAAGATAAGACCGACCCAAGGCGATATACCGTAATTCAAGGCAAGAAGGCTCGATGTATATGCCCCGACGCATGCAAAGGCAATATGCCCGAGCGCCGCGAGTCCGGTATAGCCGACAATGAGGTTTAGGCTGAGGGTGAGTATGATGTATATCCCTGCGACAACGAGTATGTGAAGAAAATATTCCATTAGAGCCTGTCTTTATCGTTTCTTTTGCCCAAGATCCCCTCGGGCCTTAAAAAAAGAAAGATTATGAGCACGGTAAAGGCAATCGTATCCTTCCATCCGGCCTGTATCTTCCAGATGCCGAGGTTTTCGATCATCCCCAAGAACAACCCTCCGAGCACGGCTCCGGGGATGCTTCCTATGCCTCCGATGATACAAGCGATTATCCCTTTAAGTATCGCGTCAAACCCCATCGTAGGCTCTATGTTCGTCTCAAGGGATATCAAGATACCTGCCATCCCGGCAAGCGCAGAGCCGATTCCAAAGGAATAGAGAATCGTCTTTTCCGGATAGATGCCGGACACACCCGCGCCGACCGGGTCATCAGCCACTGCCCTTATGGCCTTGCCCATCTTTGTCTTTTCTGTGCCAAGCCAAATGATTGCTAAAAGGATTAACGAAACGGAGAGGATAAGTATTTGGATTGGGGTTATGACCGCAGAGGCTACCTGATAGCCCTCGACAATCGGGCCGGTTCTAATTGTGAGGATCTGCGCCCCATAGATAAGCTGGAGAAGGTTTTGTATGAAGATGAAGACCCCGAAAGAGGCGATGATGAAGACCAAGTCCGGGGCATTGTTCTTTCTTAAGGGAAGATATACAACCCTGTCAATGGCTATGCCGAGGACGGCCGAGAGGACTGAGGCAAAAAAAAGAGACGACGGGGTCAAGCCCCGCAGTTATGGATAAGCTGTAGGCGAAATAAGCCCCTGCCGTATAGACCACGCCGTGAGCGAAATGAAAGAAGCGGACGGTCTTGTAGATAACCGCAAAGCCCAATGCAATCAAAGCGTAGATGCTTCCTGCGATGATGCCGTTTAAAAGAAGTTGGTTAAGCAATTAAACCTCTTATTCCATCGAAGAATTCCCTGGCAAGTTTGACATGCTCGCCGACGTCATCATTCGATATCTCTACAAACTCCTTATAATCCACCTTCTGTCTTACATTGAACATCTTATGAAGGATGGCCGAGTAATGCATATCAATCTTGCCTGTTTTAATAAGCTCCTTGTCAAATATTGAAATGACGCCGATATGCTTGGAGGTCTTTATGTCAATGCCTGTTTTGAGGAACAGCGCCAATACCGCATAAAACATCGAATAATAAGCCCTGTTCGTTATGGACCGCGGGCTGAAGTTCCCTTCCTTATGCATCCTTTCCGCATCCAATAGGGTTTCTTCGGCTTGTTTCAGCCGATATGACAGTAAAGATTCCATATCCGTCATATCCGCAATCCCTCTGCTTCAATATTCCGCACTATAGGCGACGCCCTTAAAGGAGACTCCTCTATTTCATACCGGGAAAATACAAGCGGCGAAATGAAAACGGAATGATCCAGCCCGACCTCCCATGCTATATCGTAAATCCGGTATTCCAACTCCTTATTCAAGGTTTCCACCTCAATGAATACATCCATGTCGGAATGCTCAGCAACGTCTCCCCGCGCCCTTGAGCCGAATACCCGCATATTGCGGAGTTAAGCCGTAGCC